>NZ_JBNUPI010000007.1:0-84878 GCF_050409505.1 Facklamia sp. P12937 | reverse complement strand
TGGTAATCGTAATGGTATGAGTACCATCGCCATTATCTACGACTTCTGCAGTTGGTGATTTTCCATCTTGACCATTTTGACCATTTTGTCCATCAGATCCATCTGGTATAAAGATAGTTTTATCAGATTCATAGACATCAGTGTTTGGATTGTAAATTTTAATGGTAACATAATTACCATTCCGCCCATCTTCTTCACCCGGAGTAATTTCCACAATTGGTTGGGATGGTAAAAGTGGTTTTTCAGGATCAGCAGGTTTTTCAGGCCCTGGTATCACGATAGTCGTTCCATCATTATAATGAATCTCTACCCCACCGTCTTCTTTTTTAATTGTTTCAGTAATCGTTACGAAATTATATTGGAAAATGTCTGGTCTGGCTTCTTGGATCGTCTCACGTGAAACTTCTTGCCAATATTTTCCATTTATTTCTACAAAGTTTTCATAAAAACTTCCATCTGAGTGTGTTGGTATTTCCTCTGGGTTAACATGCTTATATAAAACACGATATCTACCAGATCGACCCTCTTGAACCTTTTTGATAGTTCCAGGAGCTAAGTCTTTATTATATTGGAACACAGAACCAAAACCTTCATCTTCAACTGTCATCTCATAAAGTTCATCTTTGACACTCGGATTAGGATCGGGTTCAGGCGTTGGAGTTTCGTCTTTTTGATACACATAGGTTATTTCAATTGTCTTCTCTGGTTTATAACTTCCTGTAGCAGGGCTACCATCCTCATTATATTTTGGATTGTTAATTAAATTTTTTATCTCAACAAGTTGATAGCCCTCTTTATCTTGTTTTTGCGTTCGATAAAACTCGTTCCATTTACCAGTTTGAGCCGACTTATCATCTTTTAAATCAATCACAATCGAACCGTCTGATTTTTTTGTTTGATAAATATGATGTTCTATGAATGATCCGGTTTCTTCTGTACTTTCACCTGTAGAGGATACACTTGTTTTGCCTATAAATGAACCACCCTGAGCAATAGGGTTGCCGCTTGGATTAGCGTCCTTATGAAGATAAGTGGTTACTCTTGGTTTTTCAAGTACATCAGAAGCACCTGGCGCATCCTCTACAAAAGTCATAGTGACTATGTAACGTTCATTTGCTAACATTGTTCCTAAATGGATACGGCTTTTATTGCCGTCATTCAAAATGTTACCTTTTTCTTTAGTTACCCTATAATTCTCACTATCGCCATTAAGGTCAGGGATTAGGCTATCGCGCATAATTTGAGAAGGATAGGCTGAATTATTTGATTTCTTAGGTTTCACTTTGTGAACTTCCAACGAATCAGGGTCAATATGGAATTTATCAGCTAAAAGTCGAATATCTGAATACCTTCCAACTTCTTCCCCACCATTGTTTAGATAAATAGTATATTTAAATAACTTCCGACCCTGTGAATCTTTCCCTAATTCACTAATTGCTTGAACTACTTTTCTATTCTTATTATTTCCATAATCCACAATTATATCTTGACTCTTGGTTTGATTTCCAATAGTTACTGTAACAGGATACGATTTCTTATCAACTACAGCTGTATCTCGATTGGCCACCAGTTGATCATTAAAAGATCCTTTTATATCCTTGTTATGATCCACATATTGAGTGAATATGTAACGAGTGGTATTGGATTCCGGATCATAAAATGCTTGTGCAATTAAATTGCCTTGACTATCTAGCAAATGAACACTATTTCGAGGTACATCTATGCCTCCAGGCAATACATAATCGCCGTAGTTAACATCAAAAAAATCGCCTGCTTTAATAGCATTGTCTAATTGGTACTTACCAGTAAACGCAATTTTCCCCTGTGAAGTCGGTTGCAATTCATTTGGGTTATCCCCACCAAGTATTTTAAATTGCAAATCACTAAATTGGATTAAATCCTTTACATCTCTTCCTGTGGCATTTTGGATAGCAAACATTTGAAAGCCAGAGTGTTTTTCAGCATAATCAATCCCAGCTTGAGTAATTTTCTCCATCAAAACTTCTGCGGACGCATTTTGAAGGGTCTCTTTATCAACGCCTGAAAGGATTCCTTCAATTTCTTCAGCACTGTATATCTCTGCTAATTGTTGACGGATCACCGCCTCGCGATCAATTTCACCATCAATTAATTGATGAAGTTCACTTAAGTGACCATCTGATTCTCCCAAACTTTTTTCTTCTGAATTAACGATGGAGTCTGACTCATTGACTACACTTTCTTCAATCACAGCGGCTTCTTCATCAATGATTAGCTCTTCCTCTAAAACTATTTCTTCTTCAGCAGATATAGATTCTTCAGTAGAACTCTCAGTTGTCTCTTCAACTAAGCTGCTGACTGTTTCTGGGGTAGAAGTTGAGACGCTCTCCTGCTCTACTGTTTTCTCATCAGTTGATGATTCCACACTCATTTCGGTACTGTTAGTCTCTGCTAACACTTCTTCACTATGAATCTCGTTAGAATCAACTGATTCTACAGTTTCTACAATTGCTGTTGATAAACTATGATCAACAGCCGATATTTCTGCATCATCAATTTTAATGACTGCAGGGGTTTCAACTTGTTTTTTTACCTCAACTGACTTACTTAGAGGTTGAATACCTTGGTCCTTATCATCATATCCTAATTCTTCAATTTGGGAAGTTTCCGTAGTGTTTTCTGCTGCTAAAACACTATTCGAACCCAAAAAGAACATACTTGAAATAGCAACGGATGCTAAGCCTGCACTATATTTTCTTAAACTATAGATTTTTTTCTTTCTAGCATTTTTCTTTTGTAACTCTGTAACGTTATTCTTTCCTAACATATTATTCCTCCTTAAAACATAAAATTAAATAATTTATGTAATCTTATCTTACTCCTAACATTTGATAAAGTCCATATCATTATACTTAATAAAAAATAATATCTCTAAAATATTGAACAACACCGAACTTTTTTAACTTAAGAGAAGAAAAAATCGTTGGATACTTTCCCAAAGTCTTATGTTGCGATTGGATAAATGATAAAGACGCGCCTCTCAAATAAGTAAAATACATTACTTTAAGCGCCCTAACTAGTCCAATCTATCAACCACTTCCAGTCGATAAATCATTTATGAATGTGCGAACGACTGACTTCGTTAAAAGACTCTTTCGTCCTAATTCTCAAACTGCTGAATTAACAAGAACAATGATTGAATCTGCTTATCAAACCAATGTGATTGCCGATCACTCAAAAACTAATAATCAGACCCTATTCACTCATACAGCTACCCTCTTCTTTTGCTGGCTTCTTAGGCAGACTTTATCAAACCAAAAGACCCCCAACCGTTAGACAAAAAGCTAACGGTTGGGGGTCGGTTCCTATTTGCTAGACATAAAACTTATTGATCAGATCGAGCATAGGCATTCTTCATGCCATTGGAAGCAATATCTAATACCTTTTTAAGCGTCTGATGTGTTTCTTCTTGTAACATAGCGACCAGTTTATGATTGGCTTGCTCGCATACTTGCTGACTTTGAGAGCTAGGGCTTGTTGCAAGTTTTTGATCATAGGCTTTAATGATTGCTAAAGCTTGATGGTCCACCTTGGACTGATAAGACTCTATCACTGTTTGCGTTTGATAATAATGTGCGTCCGCTAAAGCAGCAATCATTCTAGCAGACCAATACAGACTGTCCGTTGTGATTTGATCATCTGTCTGAGTGAGATAAGCCGGAAATTCACTCGCTTGAGGATATAGAGGAATCATGGCATTAAAGACATTTGATCCAAAGGCCATCCATTGAAGACTGCGGTTGTTTTCCGGCATATAAGGCCGAATTTGAGTTAGGCCTAAAAAATTATTGCGATTGATTCCAATTGTCCGGTAAGCGCCTCGCATTTCGCTTGAGCCCTTAGTAAGATATGGATCATACGGGGTTCCTTGGTAATGATTGGAAAGGATCTCTTTTATTTCTTGGACAGTAATTTTATGTTCAGGCACAAAGGACCATGGGATATCAAAGGATTGTGGTGTGTAATCTGCCTCTGAGCCTTCCCACTTATAAGTTGTTGGATTGAAAAAGCGTCCCATTACCCAAGCTCGTGGCGTATTATATACTAAATCTGCAGCAGTTCTTGAGCCAAAGGCCAAACGTGGCTGAAATGGACCATCTTTTGATAAATCTAAGTGATTCTCTTGAATAAACTCTTTTAAATCAGCTGAACACATATGCTCTTTTTGTTGACCGAATGCATCTTCTAAATCAAAGGAATCTATTCCAAATTGATTAGGCATCACTACATAGGAATCATCTGGTACCCGTTTAGCTAACCAATGATGACCCCCTATTGTTTCCAACCACCAAATTTCATCGACATCTTGAAAAGCAATCCCATTCATCTCGGAAGTGCCGTATTCTTCTAACAAACTTGCCAACCGCTTTACCCCTTCACGAGCAGACCGTATAAAAGGTAAGACGAGCGATACCATATCTTCTTCTGAGATACCTCCAGGAATTTCTGCTTGATAATTATCGCTCCCCTGCTCACCCCTAGCTTCTTGGTAGGTTACCAATGGATCAGCAGCTAACACTCGCGCATTGGAAGTGATCGTTTCGGTCGCAGTCATGGCAACATTTGCGGCATTGACCCCACACGCTCCCCAAACTCCCTGGTCTCCTACAGCATCAGGGGTCATACTATAAGCTAATGGGTCACTTGGCAACTCAATTTCTAAGTGAGCTAACACCGACCGATAGTGAGACGGATGTCCTTGACTATCGACTTTGACCATTTTTTTAACATTAAATTGTCCCGAAACAGAGTCTTCGTTTCGTGCGACAAGCGTTGACCCATCATAAGAGGCTTTTTTACCTACTAAAATTGTTGTACATCCCATATTAATCCCTCACTTTCATACTCCTATCTTATGCTTCTTACTTCTAAAAATAAAGTCTGAATAATGTATTTATTCTTAAGTATTAAAAAACTCCTCATTAGTTAGGTCGCTGGCTAACTAATGAAGAGCTTATTACAGTGCTATTTTTAGCTTTTAATCTTATCGGAATATATTTTATCAATAAAAACTGCTATGGCATTATCTCCTGAAACATTCGCTGCAGTACCAAAAGAGTCTTGAGTTAAATACAGCGAAATCATTAATTGTTGCATAGCATCTCCAACAATTCCTACCATTGGTAAGAATGGTACAGCTGACATAATAGCTCCTCCAGGTGCTCCTGGAGCTGCTACCATAGCAATACCTAACATGCAGATAAAGCCAAAAATTATACTAAAGCTGTGCGGAAGATCATACATTAATAATAAGGCTGTCGCACAGGAAGTAATAGTAATCATCGAACCTGCTAAATGAATAGTTGCACATAGAGGGACAACGAAATTACGAATTTCTTCAGATACACCATTATTTTCTGCACAATCTAAGTTCACCGGAATAGTTGCAGCAGATGACTGGGTCCCAACTGCCGTCATATAACCTGGAATTTGATTTTTAATGAGTCGTAATGGGTTTTTCCCAGCATAGCTTCCTGCACCAATGAATAATAAACTAACATAAAGTAAATGCATAATGATGACAATAACGAATACTTTCCAGAAGATAGATAGTACTGCAAATACCGATCCAGAATAAGACATATTTGCAAAATTTCCTAGAATATAAATTGGCAACAAGGGAATAATTACCGTTTCTAATACTTTAACTACCACTTCTTCAAACTCAACAGTCAATTGGTAAAGTACCTGTCCAGAATTTCGATTAGCCCGTAACCACGAAATAACAAGCCCCATCATAAAAGCCAGCACAACCGCTGTTGTAACTTCTAAAATAGGCGTTATCGGAACCGTAAAGAATGGAGTAGCTCCTTCTCCTGCTTCAGTAATCTTATTGACTAAATCACTGGTAATAAAACTAGGAAAAATACTTGTTGCCACAAAGTAAGCAAAAGTCCCCCCTATAAGGGTTGATCCATAAGCTGTTAAAGCTGTCATACCTAGTAATTTGCCTGCTCCTTCTGTAAGATCTGCAATTCCTTTAGTTACTAAACCAATAATCATTAAAGGAATAAAGAAACCTAAAAAGGCTGAAAACAGGCTAGATAAAGTAACTAAAATTCTAATAAACCATTCAGGAACAAATGGCAAACGCCCAATCAAAATACCCATTGCAATAGCTATCAGCAACCGACCGACTAAACCCGTTTTGATTTTAATTCTGTCATTTTTATTCTCTGACATTTTTTCCCCTCCATTTGGAATTTTTTAGCAAACTCGAGTTATTACTATGCTTATATTATACACGAAAAAAAGTTATATGAAAGCGTTTTTTAAATTATCTTATTTTTTTACTGTATTTTGGTGAATAGTAATAATTGTAGCTCTTTTTAAGAAATTTTATTTTAAAAACAGTAATAAAATGCTCTTTTTAAAATGTTTCCTATCTCATAAAATTCTTTAAATTATTTTCGCTATTGACACGAACATCCGTTCGTATTAAACTGTTGCTTACAGGAGGAATTTGTAATGACTATTATTGATTATAGCCGTGAACCTAAATCTGATATTGCTTTTATCGATATGAAATCCTTCTATGCGAGCGTAGAGTGTGTTGAGCGTGGCTTGCATCCTCTAAGAACAAGCCTTTGTGTCATGAGTCAAACAGACACTTCTCAAGGTCTGATTTTGGCTTCTTCTCCCATTTTTAAGCAAGTTTTTGGGCGTAGCAATGTGGGACGAACTTATGATTTACCCTTCTCTCTTCATAATCGACGATTCAACTATCGCAACGCTCGACGTAATGGCTTACGAACGGATCCTGCCTATGTTCGTTATATTGAATCTTGGGCCAAACGTTCATTATTTGTGCCACCCAGGATGGACCTTTATATTAAAAAGAATATCGACCTTTTAAAGCTGTTAACCCAGTATGCTTCTGAAGAAGATATTCTCCCCTATTCAATTGATGAAAGCTTTATTGATTTAACGCATGTTTTGAACTACTTTATTCCTGATCGTCAGGTGTCACGTCGAGACAAATTAGAAATGTTAGCTAGTAAAATTCAACTGGATATCTGGCGTAAAACAGGAATCGCTTCAACCATTGGTCTTTCTAATGCCAATCCTTTATTAGCTAAGCTCGCTTTAGATAACGAGGCTAAAAAGAAGCCGACCATGCGAGCAAATTGGTCCTATGAAGATGTTGCAAGCAAAGTATGGGCCATTCCAAATTTAACTGATTTTTGGGGGATTGGTAAGCGCACAGCCAAACGACTCAATCAGTTAGGGATTCATTCCATTTATGATCTAGCCCATGCTAATCCTGAACAATTAAAAAAGGAGTTCGGTGTAATTGGCTTGCAATTATTCTTTCATGCCAATGGGGTCGACGAAAGTAAAGTTAGTGAGCCTTATCGTCCGAAGTCTAAAGCTATCGGTAATTCGCAAATTTTACCACATGATTATACTCAGCAAGCAGATATTGAATTGCTTTTAAGTGAAATGGCAGAACAAGTGGCCATTCGTTTAAGACGGGCTGGCAAAAAAGCACAGCTGGTCTCTGTCTCTGTCGGTTATTCCAAAGCAGTTGACCTATCTCCTCTTCGAGCTCAAACCAAAATCGATCCTAGCCAGCAAACAAAAGTCTTAACAGCCACTGTGATTGAGCTCTTTCGCTCTAAATATAAAAACGGACCCGTTCGCCATATTGGTGTTCGTTATTCGGGCTTGGTAGAAGAAAACATCCATTACTTTTCGCTTTTTGAAGAGCCAAGACAAATATCAAAAGAAGAGCGCCTCGATAAAACAGTAGATGCTATTCGAAAACGTTTTGGCTACGTCTCTGTTTTAAAAGCTAGCGCCTTACTAGAAAGTTCTCGTTCCATTGCTCGAAGCAAGTTGATGGGTGGTCATGCAGCAGGCGGAGCAGGCGGATTGGATGGTTTAGAGTGAGTGTAGATCGGTCTTACTTATCATCTAAAGCTGCACGTCAATATCAAGATCGCAAAATGGCTAAATGGATGGGCTTTTTCTTATCAGAACATAGCTCTGCTCTGTCACACAGCTTTACTGACTCAAGCCCGGCCAGACTGTCTCCTAAGGAGAAATTTCTTCTACTCAGCCAAGCCTATGTTCAAAAACTCTCCATTAGCCTTATTTATCAAGGCAATCATCCAAATAAAGCCCACCAATCATTTACCGGCACTCTTAAAGAGCTAAATCTAGACCATTGTGCGATTGAAGACCCCCTTTCTAGAAACTATCTCCTTTTAGCTTTTGAACAAATTATCGATATTACACTTGCTGAGGAGGTGGAATAATGAAAACCAATGGCTACCACCATAATCAAACACAATTTGATTATTTCAGTGAAAATTATCAACGATTTCAAGAGGATTTCTATCGTTATTCTAAGCTGAAAGTTCCTCTTGCTTTTCTAGAGGATGAGTTATTACGAATGATGTCGGCATCAACCATTAATTATTTTCGTATCCCTCAAAAACACAGTCTCGACCAACGTACTCACACTTTTGTTTTCAAGGTGCGTACCGATAAGCGCAACCATTTAATTCGCATTTACCAATATCAGTATCATTATGTTGATTAAAGTTCTACCCTCAATCCCAGCCTATCAAGCTAGGATTTTAGTGCTATCCATCTTTCTATTCAAAAAGCCCACTCATTTGAGTGAGCTTTTTTCTAAGCTTGATTAGCAAACTGACTTTAATAGCCGTCTGCATAACACCCATTAGCTACTTAAAGCAAATCATGTTTCCTTTTTCACTAATATTACCACTCTTCATCAACAAGATAATATCGGCATTACAAATAGTCGATAAGCGGTAAGGCATTACGAAGGAGGTCCCCCTCCCTTACCTTATCCATACCTTCTTCATTTAATCTTTCTAAAAAACTATCGACTGAAGAACGTACTTCATCCAATGCTAAGATGGCTGGATTAAAGAGCACAGCTCGATCAATGGTATCCATTGCTTTTGAAGCAGGGAAATATTATTAGCTTCTTTATTTATTTCCTTATGTAGCAAGATAAAAACTCGATTAAAAAGGGGCTTCACCTTTCAATCGAGTTCGTTAGATCAGTTAATTACTAATGGTTAATGGTATCTATTTTTGTGTGGACTTTCATAGGAAAAGAAGGTGAATCCTTCGCCAATCACTTGTTGAACGTCTGAAATAGTGACGAAGGCTTTGGGATCAATTTGAGTCACTAATCTTTGTAATTGAACAACCTGATTACGATTCACTATTGCCAGTAAGACTTCCCTTTCTTGCTTAGAATAGTAACCATATGCCCTAAATACAGTGATACCTCGCACCATCTCTTTAATTACTATATCCGCAATTTCTTCTTTCTTAGAGGAGAATATCATCACGGACTTTCGACGGTTGACCCCATCTGTCACAAAGTTTACGGTCTGACTCGCAATAAACATCATCATGATTGTCACAATCGTCATATCTACACCAATGATGAAGCTTGAAGCTAAAATGACTAGCATATCACACATTAACAAACCAGCAGAGAAACTGATTCCTAGATACTGCTGCATAATCATAGCAACAATATCCGTTCCGGCAGTAGTCCCGTTGCCTCTAAGAACTAAACCAATACCTGCTCCCAATAGCACACCACCTGCTACAGCAGGGATAATAATATTTGTTGCAATATAAGGATCGGGTTGGATAAGGTTCAAACAAAAACTTAAACAAGTTGAAGCATAAATTGTATAAAGCAAGGTTCGCCTACTTAGGTATTTCCATCCAACCACTAATAAAATGGCATTAACGATGAAGTTGCTTGTACCGGTTGGTATTTTAAGTAAATAATAGGCCAACATAGAAACACCCGTTACACCACCATTACCAAAATGATTAGGAATGAGGAAATAATTAACCCCATAGGCATAAACAATGCAACCTAAAGTCATTATCAAAACAGAATAAAGAATCCCTTTCGGTGTTATTTCAAAATAGTCCATTACTTTTTTTACCATTGCCACCACTCCTTTACTATCAAGGATATTATACCCTTTTTTGACAAGAATGTAATCACTTTCAAGTAGGTTTTTAAAATCTTAGTAAATTATAATCAATCATTAATTTATTTTATTGTTTCAATAGTTATTGACAGCGCTGAGTTACCATTCCTAATAATTTGCAAAAGTAATGATGGTATATTTTTTCTCTTGTTAAGACTTTTATTTAAGTTAAAAACAATAAATTTTTATAAAACAAATTTAATTATTTATATTTTTTAAAAAAAGGATGTTATATCTGATTTTTTTGTATATACTATTAACAATAAATTTTTGAAAGATGGTTGGTGTTGATGTGTGCAAAGAATAAGTTGAGTGTGATAGCAGTAAGTTTAATGATAATAGTAAGTTCTCTCTTTAATTTTGATGTTAATGCCCATGCAAGTACTTCAATAAAGGAAACAGCTAATGTTAATGATAATGTTGTAATGGATTTTTATAAAGAAAATTCAGAGTATTTTGACACTTCGGAAAATGGTGATGAGACAGTTGTAACTATCACAGATGATAAACTTATAAAGTATTTTAATGATCTAGGAATAGATACTTCTAAATTTTCAAATGATAGTACTAGCATGTTAAGAAGACAAAGTAACGGGGTAACAAAGTTGGTATGGCATGGAAAAGCATCAAAAGGTAATGTGGATGTATATATAAGTGCGTCAACGTTTAGTATTCTAGGTGGAGCTGGTACGGGAGTTGCAACAAGATTTATACTTATGTTGTTACCACCACAATTTAAACTTGCAGCAGCGGCTATAGATGGAGCTATTGGTGCTATCGGTTTTTCTGACTATGCAAGAGTATTTGTTGTAAAAGGATTTCGTTATCAATACAATTATTTACAATAATCGTAACTTAAAAGGATCATTAGGTGAATTTTATGAAGAAACTAAGCAAAATAATAAATGAGTTACTTTTTGTAGGAGTATATATTTTGGTAAGCGTATTAATAACATTTTTCCAAGGGAAATTAACGATTTCATATTTTTTTGATAACTTATTGTATAGAATAATAGGATTTGTGTTTGTGTATTCATTATTTTATTTTGTAGATAAAAAACATAGGAAGGAAAATAATTATGAAAAAAAATAATTATATAAAATCAATATTAATTCTAACTATATTTTTAGGTCTATCAACTATATCTGTTTCTGCTGAGGAAAACGATCTAACAAAAGAGGATTATATAACTACATAATCTGTTTCTGTTGAAGATAATGATCTAACAAAAGAGGATTATATTACTACACAATCTGTTTCTGTTGAAGATAATGATCTAACAAAAGAGAATTATATTACTACACAATCTGTTTCTACTGAAGATACAGATGTAACAAAAGAGGATTATATATTCAGGTCGAAAGTTTGGCCTCCGCGTACTCTTTTTGTAGAAGTATGGAAAGTGGTACCAACTGACCCGGGTCCGGTCCCTAGATCCTATAAACAATGGTATGTAGAGTATAGGAACGGCATAAAATATGAAGGATATATATCATGGACAGGTGCTAAAAAATATATACTGTCGCTCCTGTTAAATTACAATTTTTATTTAGAGGTATCATAAGATTAGCAAAAATTTAGCAATACTAAAAAGCAAGATAAATTATTAATTTAATTCATCTTGCTTTTTTAATATTTATTTTTTCAAAAAATTACTTTTCGAATTGATACTATATTAAATAGCTTTATTTTCGGTGTTACGACAAACTTCTTTTGTCATTTTTTCCTTTTAATAAATGTATCATAAGCTAATCATTCGTCTTAATCCACTTTTTTAGTTTTACATAATTAGTTTATTTGTTGGAAAAGCCCGCTTACATCGTTGACATCGATAGTAAAAAGGATTCCCTTACCCGGTTGGTCAATATCCATGGCTTTAGAAACTTTTTCAATGATTTCAGGCACTTTTTGTGTCTCAACAATCATTAAGACAAGCTCTTTTTCCGGTTCAATTTGAACATTAAAAATCTTAGGAGCTTTCTTCGAACCTAGTCCTCGACCATGGAGGATAGTTGCTCCACCTGCTCCTTCTTCACGAGCAGTTTCCACTACTTCATCCCCTGAATCACGATCAACAATTGTAGCTACTAATTGATACTTACTCATTTCTTGACCTCCCTCATTAAATTCATGCATTAACTGGTGACTGCCATAGACACTACTTGTATTAATTGAAAAGAGAATGCCCTTTCCTTTTTTAGGTAATTCACACTTTTCGGTTAAGACTTGATGAATTTTTTCTTCATTCGCATGATCAACCAACATCAATAAGGCTTCACGCTTGGAATCATTCAAACCTAATAAATCTAAGAAAGGATTGGCAACTGTTCCTTCTGCTTGAAAGATCGTTCCACCGGTAGCTCCTGCCAGGCGTGCCTGCTCAAGGTAATAGGAGGCTGTACCCTTCTTAACAATTGCAAAAAATAAGACTGTCTGCATAAATTCCCTCCTATGCTATTTTTTCTTGTTTTAATTTCCACTTATAGATGATTCCGAGTAATAATATCATGACGATTGGCGCCATTGCAACCGTTGCGATGACACCAAAGCCATCCGTTACCACATCTGCCGTTGGAATCCGATCCGCTGCCCCTTGTGCAAAGGACAGGATGAAAGTTGCCGTCATTGGTCCGGAAGCTACGCCTCCCGCATCAAAAGCAATCCCTCCAAATAAATCATCTACAAAAAAGGATAAACAGATGGCTAAAAGAAAGCCAGGTAATAAATAATACCAGATTTGAATACTAGGCACTAGGATACGAACCAGTGACCCACTGACAGCTAGGCCTACTCCAATAGATAGAAAGACAAGTAAAAGTTTATTCTTAATAAAACCACCCGTTACCGCTTCAACTTGGTCTCCCAATACGTGAACGGCTGGCTCAGCCAAAACAATCACCAAGCCCATAATCAAACCAATTACGGGTAACCATGCCTGATAGTCACGCGCTAACATATTACCTAGAAAACGCCCCATATCCATAAAGCCTTGATTGACACCTATTAGAAAGAGAACCAGTCCAATCAAAGTGTAAGTAACCCCTTTGATAATCCGTTTGAGTTCACGCTTTTTGAGCTTAAATTGTTTCCAATTCATAATCGCAAACAAAATGGCTAAGGGAGCGAGGGCCATTAAAGACTCAAGCAAGGTGTGTCCAATAGCCAAAAAGAATGGGGCAATAATTCCCTCCGTATAACGATAAACTTCTGCTTGCCCTTGGAAACTTACTCCTGTAATAACTGATAATAAAATAACTGCTAAAATTGGCCCGACACTCATGGCGCCTACTAAACCAAAAGAATCTTCCTCAGCCATGTGCCCCCCTTTACGAGATGAAACAGCCGCTGACAATGCTAAGATAAAAGGTGTGGTTAAGGCACCTGTCGTGGCACCTGACGCATCGAAAGCAATGGCTATAAAATCATTAGAAACCAATAAGGCCATTAAGGCGATCAACCCATAAGCAATTAAGAAAAAATACTTAATCGAAAAGGAAGACAAAATCCGCACGATACCAAAAGCAATTAAGAAGCCGACACCAAGTGAGACCATTGCAACAATCACCGTTGAAGTAAGAGCTCCTCCCATCGCATCAGCCACCTGTTGGCCTAAAATAAGTAAATCAGGTTCTGCGACCGTGACCGAAAAACCAATTACAAAGGCTAGCCCTGTAATGGCCCAAATATTGGGAGCATCTGCTACACTTTTCCCCATCAAATCTCCTATAGGACTCATACCAACTTCCACACCAAATAAGAAGATCGTTAAACCTATAATTAAAAAGACAGCCCCTATTAAAAAACGAATCATCATATCTGCCGACACATTGACCATGGTCAATGAAATGATCACGACTATAAGTATAATAGGCAGTACAGAAGCTAACACTTCTTTTAATTTATCGACTAATAAATCCATAACATTCCTCCTTCATAAATATTATTTCTCCTTCATCATACCATAGCTTAGCTTGACTTTTGCTTAAATCTTTATCACCATTCATTCCGTTCATCTTTTACTTGCATTTTTACCTTCATACCTTGACTTAAAAGTGTATGGCTCGTATAATACACTTAAACAAGCTGTATTATGATTGTGGGACACATCTTGGAATATAATAAAGCTTTAATGGAGGTAAAATAATGAAACTTGCACCCAATCTACCCATCTATACCCAAATTATTACTTGGGTAAAAGATCAGATCATCACAGGCAAATATACGCCGGGTTATCAATTGCCCTCAAGAAGACAATTAGCAAAGGAATGGAAAGTCAATCCCAATACCGTTCAAAAGGCATTTAAAGAAATGGAGGACTTAGGTATGATTGTTACTCAAGCTCAAAGACCTAGCACCATAACAACTGACACGCAATTAATTTCTCAACTTAAATATGAATCCATTGATCAAGCCATCGAAAACCTAGTCGATGTTTTAATTCCCATGGATTTGCAATTAGAAGATATCATCCAACGCCTTACCCATAGCTATCAAATTAAAAAGGAGGCCATTAACCATGATTAAAATCGAAAACCTCAACAAGTCTTTCAGTAAGCATAAGGTCCTTAAAGACATCAATTTAGAAGTTAAACCAGGTGAAATCACTGGATTGATCGGCATTAATGGTACAGGAAAATCGACCCTCATTAACTGTATTGCCAGACTTTTGCCTTATCAAGGGGAAATTTATATTGATGAAATAAAATTGCGAGATGCTAAAGCTAGAATATGGCATGTTCCCGATTACCTCAACTTTCCCCCTTCGATGACGGTTAAAGCATGCAAAGAATTTATGTACAATCTCTATCCTGCTTGGAATCCTACTAGAGCACAAGATATCCAAGATTTTTTCCAATTAGAAGATAGTAAGCGCATTAAAGAGCTATCCAAGGGGAATCAAGCAAAACTTAATTTAATGTTAGGCTTATCTTTAGAGGCAGATTATCTTCTGTTAGATGAACCCTTTGCTGGCATCGATGTCTTTAGCCGGGAAGAAATTCTTGAACTCTTTGGTTCATTTATCCAAAAAGACTGTGGTGTCTTAGTAACCACTCATGAACTTTACGATGTCGAACACTTTATCGACCGAGCCGTTTTAATGAGTGAGGGCCAAATCAAACACTCTATCTATTTAGAAGATATGCGTGAAAATGAAGAACTATCCTTAGTTGAATGGTTAAGAAAGGAGTTAAATTAAATGAAAGAAATATTAAGTTTAACTTATTTTGAAATACAAAGACAGAAACTTTACTGGTTATCCATCGCTTTAATCTATCTCGTCCTATCCTTAATTTCTATTAATAATAATATACAAAGCAATTTTCAACAAAATATGGTTATTCAGCCAAGTATATTGCTGAATATCATAAATATCGCCTTTATTATCGGAGTTATTAGTACGGCCATTGCGACCCTTTTAGTCTGGTTAAAAGATTGGTTTAGCCAAGGTAAAATGATTTCTCGCTGGTTAGCTGGCCCTTTTAAACGATCCAGCCTCTACCATGCAAAATTTCTAAGCCTCGTCTTTTATTTTTTCCTGAATATTTTATTCGTTTATTTTACAGTATATGTTTTTCATTTTCTCTTACAAATGATCTTACAAGAGCGGTATTCAAATGATATGCCCCTCTATCTCGTTTTCAACTTTTCTTATTTCACCAATCTTTTCACCGAATCCATCTGGGTATCGCTTGTTAATATCTTAGCCTGGCTTGCCTTGATTCCAATCACCCTTCTATTTGTACTGCTTGAACGCGCCTATTCCTGGAAATGGTCTGTCCTCTACTTGCTCATCCTAGTAGCAGGAACATATCTTACTGGAAAACTCATAGCTTTTGGTATGCTACCTACTAATCTCGAGTTTCATGCGTTTTATCCACTCAGTTTTATCCTTGTAGGAAGTATCACTTACTGGATTGGCAGTCAATATGTCGCAAAAGATCTGCATATTTAAAGGAGGTAGAAAGATGAATTATTATAAACAAATGATTAAATACTTTGCAATCATTGGCATGGGGTTAATCTTATTAGTAGGAAGTCTCTATGGTCTTAACTCGCCGATTATTGGGAAATTAACCTCAATAAAAGGAGATGAAAAACTAACCAATCTACCTGAAGAGTATGTCCAACTAAGTAGTCAAAACAGTTTCTTCTCTCTGCCAGAAGAAATGTTCCAAAATAAAAGTGGAGATTTTCAGTTGAGTCGTTCAAATCTTAAATTCAAAAGCCTTGATTTTGAGGGAAATAAAGAATTAAAAGCATTAGCTAAAGAAGCCCCCAACTTTTTCAAAGGAATAGATTCACTAGAACAAATCTATCAAGGAGATAAGCACTATTTCTGGATTGAAAGTGATTTGTTTTCTAATGAAGAAAAACCCATCAAAGTTCACTTTTTAGACTTTACAAATAAAAAGGAGCTTATCAAAGATATTCCTACAATCAAAACTTCAATTAAGGACTCGGATAAAATCTATCTGCAAAATGTTCAAGTCCGACAAGTTGATGGTAAATATTATCTAATGTGTCTTTACAATATCGAATCGGGAAACAGCAATAGCGACAAATTTTCCTTTAAAAACAAAATTACAATTTACCAACTTGATGAAGTCAACAAAGAAAACCAATTTAAACTCATTAATGAAGAAGACTATACTGTATATAGTGATGAGGAAACTCTAGCTAAAGATGTTTGGTTCAATAGTCCATTCTTAAGTAGTAACCTCTCTCTTGATGCTCCCTTTATTCAAACTAGCTATAATCTTGAAAATGACGAGAATGGTCCCTTCTTTCTGTTTGATTTTAAAGACCAATCATGGCAAGAAACTAAAGTAACCATTCCAAGTTCAAATAGCTTCGAAATCCTGACTGCTGACTCTAACCATATTTATATCATCGAATATCAAAAAAATAAGCCTCACTTTGGTCGCTACTCAATAAAGGAAGATAATTATATCGGTGAGATTCCGATTGAACATTTTGAATCTTTGGAAGTTGGGCTAGGCATTCAAGTGATTGACTATAACAGTAAGGGGCCATCTCTTCTCTCCCTCAATGATTCTGGCAAGAAATATTATGGCTATTACGATTTAAACACCGGACAAAGCCAGTCACTCTTTAGAATCGATTTTCCTAAAGAGTATCAGAATTATTTAGATCTTTTAATTTGGAATTAAAGAATCATACGCACCCATATTGTACTTTAAAGGAGGCTGACTAATGTCACAGCCTCCTTTTATTTTAAAAAAGTTATGCCTTTAATTTTAAAAGAAAACCATTTCCTTTTTATTACTTAAAGTTACATTATAATTAGATATTTATTTATGCTTCTTAGCTATATTCCCCATCGAATAGCCACTTTAAATTACTGGAAATATTTTAGCCATCAACTATTTAAAGAGGAAGTGAAATGAAAGAGGCTTTTACGGCTGGTGAGCATGATGACCTCGGGTGACACAACTGCTTTGCGCAAGGGAAAAAGAAAGCAGAAAACTAGAGGAAGAAATTTCAAAATTTGAGAAAATACTTCAATCAAAAAAGAGCAATTAAACAGTCAACAGAAGATGAGTTAATAGCCGATAAAAGCAAAGAATCAGAAAGTATTATTTTAATTGATAAGACAGACTTTTATAATATAGCATTCAAAGAAATTGAAATAAACGACCAATGATGACTACGGCTTAACTGTCACTTCAACAAATCATTAGACAAACAAAAAAGCAGTCTTAGTTTAACTAGGACTGCTTTTAAGATGTTAGGCATTTTAAAAACTTCGATTAAGCTTCAACAGCTACTGGGTAAACTGAAACTTTCTTAGCTTTTTTACCCTTGCGTTCGAATTTAACGATTCCATCAATTTTTGCAAATAATGTATCATCGCCACCACGGCCAACATTTTCGCCTGGATGGATTTTTGTTCCACGTTGACGGTAGATAATTGATCCACCTGTTACTTCTTCACCGTCGCCAACTTTAGCGCCTAAACGCTTAGCAATGGAATCACGACCGTTCTGAGTAGAACCTCCACCTTTTTTAGTAGCGAATAGTTGTAAGTCTAATTTCAACATAGAGAGCACCTCCTATAGTATAGTTTGTTTAATCTGGATATATTCGGGATAAGCTTGTTCTGTCACTTCTAAAGCTAAAATTAAATGACGCATCAAAAGTTGCACATCATGTTTTAACTTCTTTTGTTCAATCGATGGTAGTACGAGCTTGAGATAACCACCTTCCATTTCATTAACAGTGGTTTCTACAGGCACTTGCAAGAGTTGGTAAAGAGAGTTTTCTACTGAAATAACTTGGCTAGATACTGCGGCACAGACAATATCTTGTCCATGTTCACCATAACCAGCATGTCCTGTCATTTCGATTGCTTTAACTTCTTGACCCTCTTTTGAAAGGCTGATTTGTACTTGAATCATGATTAAGCCTTAATCGCGTTAACAGTTAATTTAGTGTATGGTTGACGGTGTCCTTGCTTACGGTGAGAATCTTTACGACGTAAATATTTGAAAGTAACCACTTTCTTTTCGCGTCCTTGTTTCTCAACAGTCGCTTCTACACTTGCTCCAGCAACTAATGGTGAACCTACCTTTGTTTCACCTTCACCACCTACTAAAACGACTTCATCAAAAGTCACTTTATCGCCTTCAGCAACGTCTAGCTTCTCAACGAAGATTGTTTGTCCTTCTTCTACCTTAATTTGCTTGCCGCCTGTTTTTATAATTGCGTACATTCAAGCACCTCCTATTATTAGATTTTCGGTATAAATACCTACACTTAGACTCGCCAACTTGAGTGGCTAATGCACTTAAACTCAAGGATGAGCGGTTGCAGTTGTGGTGCTACACAAATACAACATTAGTAGGATATCAGAATTACTTTAGACTGTCAATAATTCTAAGGAAAGATATTTTTGGTAAATTACCAAATGCGAAGGCGCTCCTCTGGAGCTAGCCACATGCCGTCCCCTTCTGACGTTTCAAATGTTTCATGAAATTCATCAAGATTCTTCACTTGGACATTGGCGCGTAATTCTGCCGGTGCATGAACATCTACTTGAAGCAACATTAATTCATACTCTGGACGCGCTTTTTGACACCAAATACGGGCCCAATTGATAAAGAACTCCTTATAATCTGTTTCTCCTTCATTTTTTAAGGCATTTAATGCAGCTGTCAAACCACCTCCATCTGCAATGTTTTCAGAAACGGTAACTTGCCATTTACTTTCCCTTGGCCAAACGGCATACCATCCCATTGATCAACCATCGCTTGAGCTTTTTGGTTAAAAGCTTCAAAGTCTTGCTCAGCCCACCAGTTATTCAAGTTACCATTTTCATCAATTTTAGCGCCATTATTATCGAAAGCATGCGAAATCTCATGAGCTATGACAGCTCCAATTCCTCCATAATTCGCCGCTCTTGATTGATCCAGACTATAGAAAGGAGCTTGTAAAATAGCGGCTGGGAAACAAATATTGTTTAAAGTGGGATTGTAATAGGCGTTCACTCTATCTGCTGGCATCAACCATTTATCTCGGTCCACCGCTTGCTTGTATTGTGAAAAATGGTCTTTTTGATGAATCCTCTTTAACGATAAACAATTTTTAAAAAGAGAGCTCTCTGCATTCACTTTTAAGTCTTTATAATATTCTGGATAGTCGTTTGGAAAGCCTATTAGATAGTTAAATTTTTCTAACTTTCTAATTGCTAATTGAATGGTTTCATCACTTAACCATTGGTTCTTTTCCAATCTTTTTTTGTAAACTTCAATCATCGCTTTGACCATGCTCTCTATATCGCTACGAGCTTCGAATCCTAGATATTTTTTGCCATAATAGGTGCCTATCACTTGATCAAACAGATCCCTTACTAGGTAAAAATAAAATTTTTTCGCTTTCATCGGTTCAGGCGTTCCCGATAGAGCCAATGAAAACTCACTGCCTTTTAAACGAAAATCTTCACCTAACACTCCGGATAGGTCATTAATTGTGCTTACTATTATCCAAGATTTAAGAAGTTCAATATTATCCGACTGAACAATTTCATCTAGATGTTCAAAAAAAGAAGGTTGAGTAACAATAATTTTTTCTGGCACTTCTTTGATAATCTGCTTAATAAAAGAATCAATTGCAATTTCTTGACAATAATCTTTCACTTCAGCAATGGATCGTGCATTATAATTTTGGGTATAGTCCGCTAATTCTTCTTGCGTTTTCTGATAGCTAGCTAATTTACGATCAAATTCTATACAGTTTTTTACCCATTGTTGACTTTGGTCCTTATTATAACCAAGACTTATTAATAATTCTTCGCTTTGTTTTTGGTATATGTTCAAAAGAAATTGTCCTTTTTCATTTTCTTCATCGTAATAAGGAGTGTCTGGCAAAATTAACCTTGGGACATCCATATAAAGGCAATTTTGTTCCGCATTTTTCATGTCTGGTTCAACGGATAAGTTAATTAACGAAGGTAATTTATAGTTTAATAGTTCCACCATTTTAGCTGTAATAGCTTGATAATCTGCTTGTGAAAGGATACTATTTAAAAAGTCTTTAGCTTCTGCCAAATTGTCTTTCTCTTGATGTTCAAAATCAAGTGCTTTTTTATAAAGCTTGATAAACTCTAACATTAAAGGATCCGTAGTAGTTAGTTTCCCTTCAACTAACGCGTTGATATCCTTCAAACAAACTTCTTCAACTTTCTCGGCTAATGACATAAATCCACCTGTAGCTGGTTTGTCTGAAGGAATCACCGCTTCTTCTAGCCATTCCCCATTTACCGCTTGATATAAATCATCTTTTAATAAAGAGTGATTGATCGCCATAATAATTCCTCCTCTTTTGTTGTTTTATTCTCTTAATTATAACATTTTATTTCAAATGCATAAAAAAACCGGGAAATAGTTCCCGATCTTCTTTTAAAAGATAATATGATCATCATAACCTAACCAACGCACAAGCAACCGATTAGGAAGATACATGAAAAAGGTTAAGGCCATATTAAAGATTAGAGTTGGTCCTAAACGCATCACAACATAGTCTTCAAAAAGAAGCCTACTTAGTCCTACTTGTTGATAGAAAAGATAAACAACGAAATCAATAATAGTTATTGAAACGATAAATAACATCATATGGATAATAGCGTTGCGTGGAAAGTGACGCCTGATTGAAAGAATAAAATATGCGATGAGAAAATAAAGAATGGCGTATAGGCCTAAAATGGTTGAATTATAAGCATCTGCTATTAACCCTATAAAGAAAGCATAGATCATAATTGAAGTATTACGTAAATAAAAGGAAAAGGTTACAATAAAATAGAGCAGTAGATGTGAAACAATGATTTGTTCATTTCCTAAAAAGGCTGTGGGAAAGATAGAGGGCAGGGCTGAATCGATTACTAAGGCAAAGAGTAAGACAAGTGGAACAATACCCACAATGTTTCTTTCTCTTTGATAGCCAAATTTAGTCGAAAAATTATTCATCTTGCTGAGCTCCTTCACGTAAGATCACTGTTACAAATCGAATATCAGTCATCTCTCCAGCCGGTTTTACTCTTACCGTTTGGAATAATCCTTGGGCATCCATTTCTGTTTGGGTAACTTCTCCAACAAAGAGCGAGGATGGTATTACCCCCCCTAAACCAGAAGTAATGACCATATCTCCCGCTTTTACTTTAGCATCTGGCAAAACTTGAGTCATGATGAATTCTTTGTCCTTCGGGTCATAGTCACTGATCACACCAATTGCAGAAGATCCATCTTTATCCGTTTGAACACGAGCCGATACCATACCGTCTTTTGATTGGTTGCTAGTTAATAAAAGAACCTTAGAAGATGAAGGATATACCTCTATAATACGTCCAATCAGACCGTTTCCAGCCATAACAGCCATATTTTCTTCCATACCCTGTTTGGAGCCTAAATTGATAATAAGGGTTTCTGTCCATTGATCAGGATTTCTTGAAATAACAGTACCATGAATACTGGTGAATTTAGAAAGAGTTTCTGACAAGTCAAGTTCTTGTCGTAATTTTTCATTTTCAGTCTCCAAATCGGCAATACGCACTTGCATTTCATAAGATTTATCAATTTTTGATTTGAGTGCTTCATTTTCTTCAAAAGTATTGACTAAATCGTCCACAGAATTCACAAACTGAACCACCATGCTTACTGGTTCAGAAAATACTCTGCCGGTCCAGGAGATTGTTTCATTAACAGCTGTTTTGACCACATTATTCGTTCCATTGAAAAGAGAATAAGCGATTAAACTGCTAATGACAATCCCACCCAGAAGAATTCCAATTAACTTCTTATTATTAAGCATATTTTGCCTTCTTTCTACTAGTAAACAATTATCTTAAACTCCGCTCAATCGCTGATGATTGACGATCCAACTCATTAAACATACGTCCTGCACCCATAGCGACACAGTCGATGGGTAAATCGGCTCTTCGTACAGAAAGACCTAATTCTTTTTCAATTCGTTCTGGTAGATGTTTAAGTAAAGACCCGCCACCAGTCAAAATAATACCTGTTTCCATGATGTCTGCAGATAATTCAGGGGGGGTTAATTCTAACACCTGTTTTATTCCTAAAATAATTTGATGAATTACTACATCAATTGCTTTTGCAACTGTCTGAGTGGATACTTTGGCTTCATTGGGCACGCCGGTTATAACATCTCTACCTTTTACAATTAAATGATCATTTTCTTCTTTAGGATCATACAAGGCTTCCCCTATCACTATTTTTAAAGTCTCTGCCGTATAATTTCCTATAATTAAATTGTGTTCTTGGCGAACTTGAGATTGAATTTCTTCATTCATATTATTACTGGCTGCACTAAGCGTTAAGGAATCTACAATCTCGCCATATGATAAAGTGGCGATATCGGTAGTACCTCCACCGATATCCACAATCATTTTTCCTCTTGCTTCTTCAATTGCTAAATTCGCTCCTAGAGCTGCTACAAAAGCCTCCTCAACAATCATTGCTCGGTTGATTCCTAATGATTTGATTGCATCAATTAGTGCCTTTCTTTCTACTTTAGAAATTTGGCTTGGCGAACTAATGACAACTTCTGGTTTTGAGAAGGAATGACGTAAGGCTTGAGTAATAAAATGGCCCAACATCATTTTGGTCATTGAGAAGTTAGCGATAACGCCCTTACGAATGGGGTAAATCATTTCATAACGGTTTGACGTTCTTCCAACTAGTTTCGATGCTTCTTTTCCATAGGCAACAACTTCTCCTGATTCTTTGTCAATTGCTACTATAGAGGGTTGGCGCAATGCAATACCCTTTCGTGCAATGTAAATGATGGTTGTTGAAGTGCCTAAGTCAATTCCAATTTGCTGTTTGCCAAAAATCCCCATGCATTCATCCACCTTTCAAATAATAGCAATAGCTTTGTAAATTATAGCAAAAAAAAAGTTTAAAAACTAGCGAACCCTTTCTTTGCTCAACTGAATTTTAAATTTTGGAAATTTCATTTGGTTTTTAAACAACTGCTTGAGCACGATTATAGCTATCAAAAAATACCGCAAGGTTATTTAGTTCCCTTACGGTATTTTTTGATTCGATAGATTAGATTGGTCGAAAGTCTAGGCTAATTTTTCAACATTAACTGCTTGAGGTCCACGAGCGCCTTCCTCAACTTCGAATTGAACTGCTTGTCCTTCTGCTAAAGTTTTGAAGCCTTCACCTTGGATGGCTGAGAAGTGTACAAATACGTCTGAGTCACCCTCACGTTCGATAAAGCCAAAACCTTTAGATTCGTTAAACCATTTTACTGTACCTTGTTCCATTTACAAATATCCTCCTCGTGCCTAAGCACCTGTATTAATTATATTCTTGCTCTTGGTACGAAGTGGAATTCCCAAACTATGATACCCCTTACAAAAACATATCTAAATTCTAACATAGCTGGCTATTCTATTTCAATAGTTTTCAAGTATTTTATCATTTAGCATTTAAAGATAACTAAATAAAACAATCACTCGCTTCACGCAAACTCAAATAGCGATCGTTTCCAATAATCAAATGATCCAAAAGTTCAATCCCCATCATCTCCCCACACGCTATCATTCGCTTGGTAAATAGCAAATCTGCCTGTGAAGGATCTGGATTACCAGAAGGATGGTTGTGAGCAATAATTAGCCTTGCAGTTGGATATTTTACCGCTTCTTTAAAAATTTCTCTTGGGCAAGCTACCGAACTATTGACCGAACCGATAAAGATGGTTTGTTTTTTGATAATTTCATTCTTACTATTTAGAAAAAGAGCGACTAAATGTTCTTGATGAAGGTCTCCCATCTCTTTAATCAACCATTGCCCTGCTTGAGAAGTTGAAGTTAGAGCGCCCTGTTTTTTAAATTGGGCATCTTGCACTCTACTCCCAAACTCAATCGCTGCTTTTATCTCAACTGCTTTAGCAGGACCAATTCCTTTAATCGATTGGAGTTCACTAAGTGAGGCAATTTTTAAAGTGTTGAGTGGTTCAAAATGACTAAGCAAACGAATGGCTAAGTTTAAGACATTTTCTTTTTTGCTTCCTGTTCTAAGGAGAATAGCCAACAATTCATGATTGGATAAATTTTTAGCACCGTATTGTCTGAGACGTTCGCGCGGCTGGTCTTGCTGGGTCATTTGACGGATACAAGAGTTATTCGATGACAAAAGAATTCCCCCTTACTGCTAGTATCAATAAATACAAGAAGTAAGGAGGAAAAGTGCTCGCTATTATTCAATAAGTTAAATCATTTGGTGAGCTAAGAGATAGGCTCTAGCTTCTGAGACAAAGTATAGAGAGCCCGTTATTAATAAGAGGGCCTGCTTATTATTTTGATTATTTAATTGATAATCATTCATCCAACTTTTCCAATCATCAACGTAATGGGCTTTATGACGATTGACAATTGATTCGGCTTGTAAAACTTCTGCAAAATCTTTTTCTTTCATAGCTTCGAAATGGTGGAAGGAAGTCAAATAAACTTTTTCGGCATGAAAATTCAACAATAAAGGAACTTGTTCTGCTTGATTTTTCTTCTTTAAACCTCCATAAATAATGGTGATCTCGAAAGCAGAAAAATTCTCATCTACCACACTTTTCAGTGCGGTCAGCCCTTCCATATTATGCGCCCCATCTAAAAAGATGTATGGATTTTCAAAAATCTTTTCTAATCGACCAATCCATTTTGTCTTTTGCAAAGCCTCTCTCGCTTTGGGCCAATCAATCGTTTGCTTTTGGTGAGCCATCCATGAAATAAATACTTGCAAAGAAACGGCCGCATTTCTCACCTGATGATCTCCCACCATATTTATTTCAAAAGCTTCTTGTGGAATTGCTTGACTGTCAGTCCAAAATTGGAATTGAGTCTTAAAAGGGCTTAACTTGATAATATTTTTGACACCGAAAGTTTGGTCATAAGAGTGGTGGACAGCTGTGCGAGCATTTGCCCATTTATCAATAATGCTTAGAGGACTTTTTTGAATAAGTCCTGTGACAACCTCTTTTTGCGGCTTGATGATGCCCGCTTTTTCAAGAGCAACGGACTCTAAGGTGTCTCCTAACATATCCGCGTGATCCATACCAATAGAAGTAACAACGGCAATCTCTCCGTCTAAAACATTAGTACAATCCGACATGCCTCCGATTCCTGCTTCGATCAAGCAAACATCCGGTTTTTTTTCTTGAAAATATAAGCACATCATAATAGTAAATAGTTCAAAATATATTAAACGACCATAAGGAGAGTAGGCTTCCATGTAATCATTTAATTCAACCAATTGATTGGTTAAACGAATGAGCGCTTCGTCACTAATTTGTTGACCATCAAAAGTAATTCTCTCATTAAACCGCTCAATATGTGGCGAGGTGAAAGATCCTACTTTATAGCCCTGGCTCGACAGTAAATCTCTTAAATAAGCTACCGTTGATCCTTTACCATTAGTCCCGGTGATATGGATAATTGGTAAATCTTTGTGAGGATTTCCCACATATTCCAAAGCTTGATACATTTTAGTCATATCAGGTCTTGGGATAGGATTGATTTGGTTTAACAACCAATGAGTCGCCTCATCAACATTTGTAAACGTCATTTTGATTCCTCTTTTTCTAACTTTTTAGATTAATGGTTTTAATTCTTCAATTCTTTCTTGCACTGCTTTTAACCTTTGTTCATATTCAGCTAATTTAGTGCGTTCACCTTCAACTACTTGAGCAGGTGCTTTAGCAACAAATCCTTCATTCGAAAGTTTCTTCACTAGACGTTCGACTTCTTTTTCTAACTTAGTGACTTCTTGCTCCAAGCGCTTAATCTCATCCTCTATTTTGACTAATCCAGCTAATGGGATGAAAATTTGTGCAAATGAAAGTGTCTGTGTAACCATTTCTCCTTCTATTTCAGGATTAGCGGCAATTTCTAAGTGGTCTGTGTGACAGAAACGATTAATGTATGCCCGGTTACTTTCTAAACTTTCTTCAATACCCTTATCTTGAACTTTAATAATCATTTTTAAAGCTTTAGATAATGGTGTGTTCATTTCATTTCTGATTTGACGCACCGCTGTAATGACTTCAATCAATTCCTGCATTTGTTTTTCAGCAATATCGTTTTTGTATTCTTCTTTAACGGTTGGATAAGCTGCTGTAACGATTGATGCAGCTTGTGGAGCAATTTGCTGCCAAATTTCTTCAGTTACAAAGGGCATAATTGGATGTAATAGACGTAAGAATTGGTCCAAAACATAAACAAGAACTGATTTAGTGGCAAAATGATCATGTTCTTGATCTTGCAACTGTTCTTTAGTCATTTCGATATACCAGTCACAGTAATCATCCCAAATGAAATGATATAAGACCCTACCTGCTTCTCCAAATTCAAAGCGTTCAAATAAACGGCTTACTTCTTCAATTGTTGTTTGTAAACGGGAAAGAATCCACTGATCGGCAAGTGTCAAATCTTGCTTGATTTCTAAATTTTCAATGGTTAAATCACCCACATTCATTAATACATAACGTGAAGCATTCCAGATTTTATTAATAAAGTTCCAAGCTGCTCCCATCTTTTCAGTGGAGTAACGAATATCTTGTCCGGGAGTCGACCCTGTGGCTAAGAACCAGCGAAGGGAATCCACCCCATATTCATCAATAACGTCCATTGGATCAATTCCATTGCCTAGCGATTTTGACATCTTACGCCCCTGGCTATCACGGATTAATCCATGAATTAAAACATTTTGGAAAGGTCGTTTACCCGTAAACTCTAAAGATTGGAAAATCATACGCGACACCCAGAAGAAAATAATATCATAACCGGTCACTAGGGTACTGGTTGGGAAGTAGCGACGATAATCGTGACCTTCTTCTGGCCAACCCATGGTTGAAAATGGCCACAAGGCAGATGAGAACCATGTATCTAAAACATCCGGATCTCTTAACCAATTTTCTTCATCACTGGGGGCTTGTTCGCCAACATAAACTTCACCTGTTTCTTTATGGTACCAGGCTGGAATTTGATGTCCCCACCAAAGTTGACGTGAGATCACCCAATCATGAACATTTTCCATCCAAGTTTGGAAAGTTTGATTAAAGCGTGGTGGGTAAAATTCAACTGCTTGATCGGTTGCTTGATTAGCCAAAGCTTGCTGGGCTAAAGGTTTCATCTTGACAAACCACTGAGTAGATAGATAAGGCTCTACGACCGCCCCAGAACGCTCAGAATGGCCCACTGAATGCGTATGTTCTTCAATCTTAACTAAGTAGCCTTGCTCTTTTAAATCTTTTACAATTTGCTTGCGTGCATCGAAGCGATCCATGCCTGCATATTTTCCACCTAATTCGTTAATAGTGCCATCTTTTTTCATCACATTCATTCGTGGTAGATGATGACGGTTACCGACTTCAAAGTCATTCGGGTCATGAGCTGGGGTAATCTTCACTACACCTGTACCAAATTCTCGATCCACATACTCATCTGCTACGACAGGAATTTCACGATTCATTAATGGTAAGAGTACTTTTTTACCGATCAAATGTTGATAACGCTCATCAGCAGGGTGTACAGCAATCGCTGTATCACCTAAAAGTGTTTCAGGACGGGTGGTGGCAATTTGAACCACTTCATCACTACCAACCATTGGATAATTAACATGATAAAAAGCACCTGGTACATCTTTATGGATCACTTCAATATCGGATAGAGCCGTTTGGGCTTTTGGATCCCAGTTAATAATATATTCTCCCCGATAGATAAGTCCTTTTTCATAAAGTTTAACAAAGACTTTATTAACTGCTTTGTTTAAACCGTCATCCAGTGTAAAACGTTCACGCGCATAATCGACTGAAATACCCATTTTCCCCCATTGCTGGCGGATAATGGTTGCATATTCTTCCTTCCAAGACCAAGTTTTTTCTAGGAATTTCTCCCGCCCTAAATCATGACGACTTAAGTTTTCATCTTCTGCTAAACGCTCTTCCACTTTAGCTTGAGTCGCAATTCCAGCATGGTCCATACCAGGTAACCATAAAGTATCATAGCCTTGCATTCTTTTAGAACGGATAATCATATCCTGCAAAGTCACATCCCAAGCGTGACCTAAATGTAATTTACCCGTTACGTTAGGGGGTGGAATTACAATTGAATATGGCTCTGTTTTAGAATCTCCTGAAGGCTTAAATACACCTTGTTCTATCCATTTTTGATATTTACCTGCTTCAACCGTCTGAGGTTGGTACTTACTTGGCATTTGCTTCGTATTTTCTACCATCGTTACACCTTCCTTAATTCATTTTCATAAAAAAAATCCTATGCTTTGCATAGGACGTCAATTACGTGGTACCACCTAAATTTAATCAAGTAAAAAGTTACTTAATCACTCTTTCTTGTTAACGGAGCAGACTCCGTAAGACACTATTGTTGATTTCTCATGTCTTATGACTCCAAGCTACCTTCATTCATCGAGAAACTTTCAGCGCAAGGTTTCCTCTCTGGGTGGTGATGAATTACTCTTCTCTTCTTAGTCAAATTAAAATTTAAGTTGGACTTATTTTATCATTCTTTACAGCTTTGAACAAGGCCTTCGCCATTTAATCATTATTTGCTAAATAATCTTTCACTAACTGAAAAACTGCCTCAATTTTATCTTCAAAAATCAAAGCATTGGGCTTGCTAATTAGAATTGGTGTCTGATTAATGATTACTTGAGAATCTCCTCTAAAATAATGAATAAATGAAGCGGCCGGATAAACATTTAAGGAAGTTCCTGCGATAATCATGAGGTCTGCTTGACTAATGGCTTGGATTGATTGATTAATGGTCTCTTCATTCAAGCTTTCTTCATATAACACCACGTCCGGCTTAATAATCGCTTGATCTTTAGGACAGCGTGGAATGCCCTGAGCATCTTTTTCTAATTGATCCAGAGCATAGTAGCTACCACATTGCGTACAATAATTATTTAAAACAGACCCATGAAGTTCTAAGACTCGACTTGAACCAGCCTTTTGATGGAGGCCATCGATATTTTGGGTGACAACTGTCACTTCTTTTCCTTTGTTTTCTAATTCTTTTAGAAAAAAATGAGCCAAATTGGGTTGTATTTCTGGATAGACTAAATGCTCAAAATAGTATTCAAAAAAGATTTGAGGATGTTGTTTATAGAAGGAATGCGAGATTATTTCTTCCGCTGAGTATTGGTAATTGGTTTCTTGCATAAACAAACCATCTGCAGAACGAAAATCTGGAATACCAGATGCGGTTGAAACACCGGCTCCACCAAAAAAGACAATCTTGCGACTTTTCTGAATGATTTGAGCAAATTCTTTGATCTGATTTTCGATCATTATTTTCAATCTCCTTTAAATTTTAAAAAAGAACCGTCAACAACCACTTACATCAGTCGTTAGACAGCTCTTTTTAATATCTTATAAATTATAAACTAGCGATTACTTCAATTTCTACTAACACATTCTTAGGTAAGGTCTTAACAGCCACTGCTGAACGAGCTGGTTTGGATGTGAAATATTCAGCATAAATTTCATTAAAAACGGCGAAATCACCCATATCTGCCAAGAAACATGTGGTTTTTACAACATTTTCTGCAGAGTATCCTGCTGCATTTAGTAGAGCATCGATATTAGCAATTACTTGCTTTGTTTGATTTGTTATTTCTTTTGCTTCTATTTCACCTGAGGCTGGATTGATTGGGATTTGACCTGAACAGAAAAGTAGCTCTCCTACTTGTTTTGCTTGAGAGTATGGTCCAATTGCTGCTGGGGCTTTTTTTGTATTGATTGTTTTAATTTCTGTCATAATTACTCCTCTTTCTTAATGAATTCTTGCGACAACAACTTATAATAAATCATTGAAGGCTGTAGCCGCTTCGCTTTGATAACTAGCAGTGATTTCACTTGTCTTGATATTTTCCAAGGCTTCTTTCACTAGTTGGTCAATTGGTAAGAGCGCCTCATACTCTTTAACAGTATGAAGTCTAGGCTTAGTCCAAGGTGACTTTGGTGCAAAGACCGTACAGCAATCTTCATAGGGCTCATTAGAAATATCGTAAGTTCCAATGGTTTCAGCCATTGCTATTATATCATTTTTATCAACCGCAATTAAAGGTCTTAATATTAAAGAATGGGTCACTTCATTAATCACTTGCATCGATTGTAAAGTTTGTGAGGCAACTTGACCTAGCGACTCCCCATTAACAATTGCTCGGGCTTTATGCTCTTTTAACAAAGCATCCATTAGACGTAACATGATCCGACGCATAATAGTCATGGATAAATTATCGGGAACATGTTCTCGAATCGCCAACTGAATATGAGCAAAAGGAACCTCGTGAAAAGTAATCGCAGTGGCGTACTGAGCGAGAACTGCTGTTAATCGTTTAGCTTTTTCAAGCGCTTGTAAAGAAGTATAAGGTGGACTGGCAAAATGAACCATTTCCAACTTCATTCCCCTTTTTATCATTTGATAACCAGCAATCGGTGAATCAAAACCACCCGAAAGCATTAATAAGCCTTTCCCACTTGAACCATAAGGTAAGCCACCCATACCTGGATAATTTTTTAAACTAAGATAGGCAATATCTTGATGGATGGATATGACCACTTTGTGTTTAGCTTTTCTCAGATCAACCGTTAATTCCGGATGGGCTTGCAGAATGATGCTCCCTATTTCTCTTTGAATGGCAATACTATCATGCTCAAAGTTCTTATCCGATCGCTTAGCAATTACTTTAAAGCTATCTCCCGGTTGAGCATTTAACTCAGCAAAAAGTTCAAGGGCTTTTTTTCCAATTTCTTGAAGATCCTTTTCAACAGGAAAAACAGGTTCAAACCTTTGAATTCCTGGAATTGTTTTAATGATTTCAATCAGTTCATCGTAAGCTGTTTCGTGCCAATAAAGATGCATGAAATCATGATGTGCATGAATTTTAATTTTCTCTAAATGTTTGGTTTTATAGCGTATATGCTCAGCAATTTTATTTTGAAACATTTTACGGTTACGCCCTTTTGTTGAGAGCTCCCCATAGTGAATTAACATCTCTTTCAATCTTTTAGGCTCCTTTCAAATCTTGCTTAAACTTTGTTGAAATCTCATGGATTGGTTTAATTAATTGATCTACTTCTGCTTGGCTGGTTGTCTGCGATAAAGAAATTCTTATTGAAGAATTAGCTAAATTGTTATCAATGCCCATCGCTTTAAGGGTATGATGGTCATTTTTCTTACGACTTGAGCAAGCAGAAGTTGTCGAAATCATGATATCAGCATTGGAAAAAGCTTGAAGTAATACCTCGCCTGGCACACCTGGAAAGGCCGCACAGATAATATGTGGACTCACTTGCTCCTGGCTACCACCAAAGACTTGCCAATTCATTTTTTTAAGTGCTTGAGTTATTTGAGTGCGATAATGATTTATGTGTTTGATACTTTCTGCTTGGTTTTCCCAAGCTAATCTTAAAGCTTTGGCCGTTGCTACAATCGCTGGTAGGTTTTCAGTAGAAGAGCGCATACCAAACTCTTGACCGCCTCCAAATAATAAAGGTGCTTTCGTAACACGTTGGCGAATGGCTAAGAGTCCCACCCCTCTTACCGAGTGAAATTTATGGCTAGAAAGAGTTAATAAATCAATTCTACTATGATGCATAGCTTTCATCCTACAAGTTATGGCTTGAACAGCGTCAACATGCCAAAGGATTTGTGGATAGTTTTCTAATTTTTGTGCCAATGGTTCAACTGGTAAAAAAGATCCTACCTCATTATTGACTAACATAGTAGAAACAAGTAATACTTGATCACTCAGTAGATTTTCAAAGCTGTTTAAATCCAATTGACCATTATGATCCACCGGTGCTAGGATTACTTCAAAGCCTCTTGTTTTTAAGTGGTCAATTTGCGAGCGAATAGAAGGGTGCTCAATAGCTGATAGGATAATTTGTCGCCTATTAGGATGAAGCTTAGCGTGAGCTGATAATAGACTTTGAAGTGTCCAATTGTTAGATTCAGTCCCTGATGAGGTACAAAAGATTTCATTGCTTTTAAAAAGTAATAAGTCTGCAATTTGTTGCCGAGCATTATTCAACAGACTATTGGCCTCTTGACCTAATTTGTGGGCACTTGAAGGGTTAGCAAAATATTTTTGAGCTACTTGATTGTAGGTGTCTAAAACAGTAGCACGAGCTGGAGTGGTTGCGGCATGATCAAAATATAACATCTGTAATCCTTTCTTACTTCTATTTAGTAACGACAATTGACTCAAGAAAAAACCGAACAGATCCCAAAACCAAGGAATCTATTCGGACTTTACTTTTAATAAAATCGGATTTGTTTTTCTTGATGATACATCCTTCGAACTTGCGTCGGTGCATCTGGATCGACTTGACGAAGGACTTTTTCAATGGTTGCCAAAGCTTCACGGTAACGGAATTCTTGGTGGAAGTAGTATTGCGCTTCTTTAATTGCTTGGTCTACCTCTGGGTAATCGTAGCGAAAACGATTGGAATGTTGAATCATATATTCGGTGAGCATGGCTGAATCGATGGTTTCTTCAGTCATTGCCTCCAATTCATCTAAACCTTGTTCTAAATTACCTTCCATCTCATCAATTTGATTCATATCCACTCGGACACGATTGAGTTGTTGAGAGAGGTTCTCAATATGATCAGTTACCTTATAAAACAATTCATAATAGCTATCATGTAAGCCAGGCAAATGGTTTTTTTCTAACTTACGCTTCATATTTCTAAGGTCTAGTTCATATAAATCAAGATTTGATTTAGCTTCTTTCTCTCGACTGGTTAAGCCAGCTATCGATTTTACTAACTGATTTTGTTCATCTGCTATTTCTTCAATAGAACGCTCGATTTTACGCATTTTGCTTTCTATTTGAGTAAATACGGCATGATTTTGTTCAATATCAACTTCCATAGCTTTGAATTTTTGATACTCTAAGCGAATTCTTTCGGTTAAGTCATTGACTTGGTCTAATTCATTATTATGTAAGATGTAAGATTGAGAGATCCGATCGACTTCTATTCCTGCATAACGATTGTTTTCAGTTACTGCTTCAATTCGTCCCTTCAATTGATGAAGGTGACTATTCACATATTCTTTAGCCATAATTTCTGATTCTAACTGATCGTATAAGGAATTAATTTCACGCTCTGCTTTGTCCATTAAGGTTTTAGCGTCAGCTAAATCAGCATTTTTAATCTCGTTTTTGGCTTGGTTTAACTGCTCTTGAATTTTATCAATTTCTTCTAAAACATTAATATTATCAAAGTTAAAGCGACTAGCCACCATTTTTTCGTAGCCATCTCTAATATCTTCAAGTGAATCTTCATATTCACTTTGAATCTTATCGTACATACTTGGAATCTTTTGTAAGATTTCTTCAAATGACGATAAGTCAGCCTCTAAGTTATCTAGCATATCTTGAGCATCTAGATGATCACCGTTAGCAGTTAGTTCATTATATTTAGTGAAGTTCAACTCTAAATATTGAAGGTTTTTTTCAAGCGTTTCAATCGCTGGCCCATAATCAAAAGAATGATTCATGACACTTTTGCGAGCAGTTTGATAACGTTCAAGTAAGGCTTCATAACGTTCTTGATTTTCATCCTCTGTTGCCAATAATTCTGTTAATTCCTGGTGCAATTGATGAACTTGAATTTCTGTTTCATCAAGAATTTCACGTGCTTGATTTAGTGCGTTTTTTGCTCTCACTAGATTCATTTGTTCTACAAATTGTTCAGAACCTACCAAAGCGGCTTCTATTTCAGTAAATTGAAAGTTGGTAATGGTTTGCCAAGTAGCCACTAAACTTTCATATTTTCTTTTTGTTTGACCAGATAGATTCATATTCTTCAAAGTAAAGAGCTGGTCAGCAACAGAAATAGACATCATTTCATCTTTACGTTGTTCCAAATCTTTAATTTCTTTCTTTCTCTGTGTACGGAAATAATAAATTAATCCATAGATTAAGAGTATTGCTACAATGATCAAGAACAGGATGTCCGTGAATTTAATACTCATTCCTTTTCGCTCCTCTACTTATTTCTAATCCCCTGCCTATTGGCCTTTTGCATAAATAATCACCATACATTATAACATTTGAAGGCTTTCTTTTAAAGGCATTGTTCAATAAAAAACTTCCTTAGGCTCTAATGGAAAAAAATAAGATTGGGAAAGCTCCCAATCTTATGTAACAATCTCTTTAAGATTTAGCCTAATTTATTGTAGTATTCTACGACTAGGGCTTCATCAATTTCAGCATTTAATTCGCTACGTAATGGTAAACGAACTAAGCTACCTTCTAATTTATCTGCATCAAAGTTCACAAACTCTAAACGAGTAACTGTTGTTTCTAATGCTTCCTTGATGATAGCTAAATTACGTGAGCGTTCACGAACACTAATTACTTGTCCTGGTTCAACAATATATGACGGGATATCTACACGCTTGCCATCAACAGTAATATGGCCGTGGTTTACTAGTTGACGTGCTTGACGACGAGTAGTAGCTAAACCTAATCGATAAACTAAGTTATCTAAACGACGCTCTAACATAACCATGAAGTTTTCACCATGTTTACCTTCGGAGATTTTGCCAGCGCGATTAAATAAAGTGCGGAATTGGCGTTCATTTAATCCATACATAAAGCGTAATTTTTGCTTTTCATTTTTTTGTAAAGCATATTCTGATAATTTTTTACGTTGATTACCGTGTTGTCCTGGTGGGAACGGACGTTTTGATAACTCCTTACCAGTTTCAGTTAATGAAATTCCTAAACGACGAGATTGTTTCCATGAGGGTCCTGTATAACGTGACATTAAAATTCCTCCATAAAATATGTATTGGAGTAAAATAAGTGGTTAGAAAATCGAATGCGTGCAGTTAGTTTTTCACCTTGTGCAGCCGTGGTTACTCATTAACGCTGACGTTACTAACTGTTGACGCGCTTTCTTTTTCTATGCTGCATTATTTTACACTCTTTTTATTATACCGATTAATAAAAGATTAGCAAGTTTTTTAATCAATTTTACTCAGTAAATCGATTACCATCTCAGCTGATTTGCGTCCGGCCAATAAAATAAATTCATCAAAACTTATTCCAGCTTCTTCATCTGCTTTATCGGAGATTGAACGAATGATAATAAATGGTGTTTTTAGAATATAAGCAGCTTGTGCGATAGCCGCTGATTCCATCTCAACTGCTTTTACGTTAGGAAAAACTTGACGAATATTGTTTACTTGTTGACTGTCACTAATGAATTGATCTCCTGAAGCAATCAGTCCTCTAATTGCGGTTTGTCCTTTCTCTTTAGCCAATCGATAGGCCAATTGACTGATATCTTCATCTGGTTGATATATTGTCGGCATGCCAGCCATTTGACCTTGGTCGTATCCAAAGACTAAAAGGTTTACATCGTGGTGGATTAAACCATCAGCAATCACCAAGTCACCCACTGATAAGTCTGGTGACAGACCTCCGGCACTTCCAGTGTTTATAATTAAATCCACCTCAAAATGATCAACCATTAAAACAGTTGAAAGGCTAGCATTAACTTTTCCAATTCCTGATTGAACTAGGACAACTTCTTTACCACTCAATCTTCCTTGATAAAACTCAAAGCCATAGTAATTATGAACTTCTAAATTTGATAGTTCATTTTTTAAGAGACGAATTTCTTCTTCCATTGCACCAATAATTCCAATTTTTTTCATCTAACCACCCCTCCTATGCCAAAAAAGCGATTAACAAAACTAAGACTAATAGAACACCTACTATGATAATGCCATTATTTAAAAAACGGTCAATTTTAGCTGAATATTTAGCTCTTTTTCTAATAGAACTAATATCTTCCCCCATTGATTGATGGTGATAATCCTCGAGTGAACTTGCTTGGTCTTTATCAACTGATTGCTCATTAAAAGCTTTGTATACTCCATCTCCTTCTGCATCCATCTCATTAGTCATGTCAAAGTCATTCTGACTATCAAATTGTGAAGTCACTTCCTCATAATAATTTGGATAAGGTTGTGAATCATCCATCGCTTCTGCCCGATTAACAAATTCGTGGTAGAGCTCACTATCTTCTGAATAGATCGACCGATCAAAGCAATCCACTTGATTGTTTGAAGAAGGCTGATGATTTAAACGATCATTTCCTTCTTGCTCATAATTTAAATAAGCTTGATAATCGTCGTGTTTTTTCTTTTTACTTGAAAATAGTCCCATAACTAAACCTCCAAACTATTTAACCAAATGCTTAAAGCATATAAAGTTTTTAAATCAATGATTTCACCATTATTAATCATTTCCCTCACTTGTTGGGCCGTAAATAAGTAATGCGAAACTTCTTCATTTTCATCTTGATCTAGCTTTTCTTTTGCCTCTTCAATGGATTTAGCAAAGAAAAGGTATATGGCCTCATCAATATAACCCGGTGAAATATAAAATTTAGAATTAAATATCCACTCTGCTGAAGCGTAACCCGTTTCTTCATTTAACTCACGTTTGGCGGCTATAAGAGGCTCTTCGAGTTGACCTTCTACTTGATCGATAATTCCAGCTGGGATTTCGTAAATTTCATCAGCAATAGCCGGACGATACTGTTTAACCAGGACAATTTCATTGTTTTTTGTTTCAGCTAATATACCCACTGCTGGCAGGTGATGAATCAACTCACGTTTTGCCGTTTGACCGTTGGGTAGACGTACTTCATTTTGATAGAGTTGTAAAATGGCCCCATCGTAGATTTGGTTAACAGATAGTGTTTCATTATTTTTGATAAATGAAATTGTCTCTGCCTTATCTTTCATAATTTTCACCTCTTAAAACTATTTCCTTAGCTATTAATTCCTACTCAGTTTAGCGACTACTATTCTTTCTTTCAAGTCTTTTCAATGGTTAAGTTTAAGAATAGGCCTCAAGTCCGATAAGACTTTTTTCTAGTTATGGTATTCTAAAATTAATAAAAGGGAGGTTGCAATCATGTTAGCTTTAATCAATATAATTTTTATATTCTTATTAGCAGGCCCTCTGCTAAATATTGTTCGCAAATTCAATCATTTTGTTAAAAAAGGAAATCATTTATCTGATATTTGGACGGTTACTTTGAAGAAAAATATCCTTGCCTTACTTTCTTTAATTGTGATGGAGCATGTTTTAACATTCATTTTTTATAATAGCTACTATATAATGGCCCTCGTCTATTCCACTTTAGCTATTGTTGCCGGATGGCTTCTCTTAGCCTTTCTCTTTTACTTTATTCGTAAAATAAATTCTGCGGCATGGATTTGGTTTTTCTATTATGTTGGTCAAGTCCTTACCTTATTAGTGGGTCTGGCTATTGCTAGTAGTCAATCCCAATCTTATGGTTATATTGGTTTAGAGAGTTATTTTACTGCTTCTGCCATTAGCTTATATTATCTAAGCATTGCTATTCTATTTTGTTCAGCTGGGGTTGCTTTTTTAGCGCTTATAACAAAACCGAATACATTTAAAACCCACAGGAAGTCATTTTTCCATCCTACTCACAAAAAGCCTAGTCGCAACATGCTAGAGCATTATCAAGCAGCAGGCTTAAGTAAACAAGAAATTGAAGCTTTCAGAAGTCAAATGGCTGATTCGCGTAAACAGATTATTAATATTGAAGCCAACTTTCAAAAAACGGCTAAAATGCGCGCCATTGAAATCCGACACAATATCGTCAAAGTTTCAAAGAATTACTTTAAAGATATCGTTGAAGAGCCCAATCGTCGACTGGATGCTTCTGATTTCCTCATCAATTATCTTCCACAGTTAGACGATCTATTAGAAAAATATAATGAAATTAATTCACATGTGGCAAAAAATAAGCAAAGCTATTTAATTTTAGAAAAAAGCGCCCAAACAATCGATCAGTTGAGTCAAGAAATTGTTGAGGATTATTTGAAATTTCACTCCGAAACCTATCAAGAATTGGAAGATGGCTTGAAACTAGCCGACCGAATGTTACATAATGAATCTAATAATCAAACAAATCGATTCAGCCAAAATTCAAAAAAATCTAAAATGGATAATTTTGATATGGATGACCCTTTTGAAGAGCTTAAAGAACTAGATAATGAAGGAGAATAAAGCGATGAATGAACTAAACTCAAATAATCAGGATTTAACTCAAGCCACTTCTTTTGATGAAATTGATGATCTTCTGACGGATCCCTTTGACCAAGAAGAAGATCGGATTGAACCCATTCAATCTTTGCAAAGCGAATTATCAAAAGCTTCAATTCTTTCACAGAAAAAAGTTACCAATGAGAAAACAATTGACCGCTTGAGTAAAAATCGTCAAGCTCAAGCACGTAAACTCGCCCAGCAGATTGACGAGAAAAACCTTTCTGCTGTTATCACCTATGGGGCTAAAGCACAAAAGCGTTTGTCAGAATTCTCCCATTCAATGCTACATAATGTCCAACTTAAAGATACGGGTGAAGTCGGTGATGTTTTAACGGATTTAATGACTACCTTACAACAGTCGAATCCTAAGGAGTTAACCAGTCGACCTAATCTTTTTCAAAAAGTTTTTGGCCAAGTCCGTACCTCCATCTCTGATACCCAAATGAAATATCAAAAAATCGGTAATCAATTAGACAAAGTCGTTATTCGTTTAGAAAGAGAAAAAAACGAATTACTCAATGACAATATGATGTTAGAAACACTCTATCAAAAGAACAAAGACTACTTTGAGGCTTTAAATGTCTATATTGCAGCGGGTGAAGTTAAAATTGAAGAATTACAATCCAAAACGATTCCTCAAGCTATTAAAAAAGCTCAAGAAAGCAATAGCCAAATGGATGTGCAGGAAGTCCATGACCTTAACCAATTTTTAGATCGTTTAGACAAACGCACCCATGATCTAAGACTTACCCGTCAAATGACTATCCAGCAAGCTCCACAAATTCGGATGATTCAAAATACTAACCAAGCCTTGGCTGAAAAAATTCAAGCCTCTGTTCATACCTCTATTCCTCTTTGGGAAAATCAAATTACCATTGCCCTTGCACTTTTGAGACAGCAAGACGCTGCCACTTCTCAAAGAATGGTCTCAGAAACAACCAATGATTTGTTACGTCGCAATTCCGCTATGCTGAAACAATCGGCCATTGATACAGCTAGAGAAACTGAAAGAGGTATTATCGATATCGAAACCTTACAAAAAACGCAGGCTGATTTGATCGAAACGATTGAAACAACATTACAAATTCAAGCTGAAGGACGACAGCAAAGACAAGCCGCTCAAATAGAATTAGAATCAATGGAAAGTCAACTGCAAGAACGGTTATTAGCTATTTCAAATGAACAAAAACAACAAGCTATGAATCCTAAAACGTCACAAGATAATTATTTTGATGATTTTTAATTTTTACTTTAAACACTCTTTAGGAGTATTAAAAGAAACTAGGTAAAAAGTCCTAAATACGACAAAAATCAGCCCATTATCTATGAATTTCCCCAGCTTTTAGGGCTTGTTATTCACTATTTTTATTTATTAAACGACAAAAACAGTGGCGAATCTCATATCAATTCGCCACTGTTTTTTAGGGCTTTGGCCCTGTCTTTTTTTTTTAATAAAGTTATTCCTTATTCTCAAAATATTCAGGATAGTCCGCTTTCACAATTTCATGGCAGCGATGACAAAGTTCTTCTGCTCCTTCAATTGTGCCGACTTCTGGTCTTACTGCACGACAACGATCACAAACATCTCCTTTTGCAAAATCAACTTTCACGGCATAATCTTCAAACGAATGTGCATCTTGTGGTGCTTGATTAATGGATTGAACGTTTAATTGTGATACAGTAAATAATTGTGCAGGCTGATCACTTAGTAAATCGAAGGCTTTTTGATCTTCTTCATTAATATATAGTGAAACGGCTGCCTCAAAGGATTTCTTAATTGCCTGTTCTGGCTGATTCTTAGCTTCTTCGAGAGCCTTGTTTACTCCTGTTTGTAATTTAAAAAAGACATCCCATTTAGCAACAATCTCTCTAGCTTGCTCAAGCTGTTCTGCCTTAGGCATTTCAGCTAATTGAATAAAACCATCTACCGCTGGTAAATCTTTCCATGCTTCTTCAGCTGTATGTACAATTAATGGTGTCAATAAAATTAACATATCATGAACTATTTGATAAATCACTGTTTGCATGGAACGGCGCGCATGACTATCTTTAGCTTCAATATATACAATATCTTTAGCCACATTTAAATAGAAAGCTGAAAGATCAGAAGAAATAAAGTTCATAGTGCGCTTATAAAGTTCTGGGAACCTATACTTGTCATAAGCTTCTAAGATATCCGCTTTAAACAAGTTAAAGTTAGCATTCATATATTGATCGAGATTGGTGAGTTCTTCCTTAGGAACGGCATTTTCAGCTGGATGATAATCATTCACAAGACCTAACATAAAACGAAGCGTGTTACGAATCTTACGATAGGATTCAGAGACTTGTTTGAGGATTTCATTAGAGACACGTACATCAGCTTCATAGTCCACAGAAGCGACCCACAAACGAATAATATCTGCTCCTAAATCATTCATTACTTCAACTGGATCAATAACATTTCCTAAAGACTTAGACATCTTTTGACCCTTACCGTCATTTACAAAACCTTGTGAAAGAACCGCCTTGTATGGTGGAAAACCATTGACAGCCACAGAGGTAGTGAACGATGAGTTAAACCAACCACGATATTGGTCAGAACCTTCAAGGTATAAATCAGCTGGGAAGTTTAAATCTTCTCGCGCTTGTAAAACGCCAGCATACGATGTACCCGAATCGAACCATACATCCATAATATCCATTTCTTTTGTAAATTGACCATTTGGCGAAGCAGGATGTTGGAAGCCTTCTGGTAAAAGGTCTTTTGCCTCCCACTCAAACCAAATGTTCGTTCCATGTTCTTCTACTAAATCGGCTACATGATTGACAATATCTAATTCTAAAATAGCTTCTCCGTTTTCTGCGTAGAAAATTGGTAAAGGCACTCCCCAAACACGTTGACGAGAAATTACCCAGTCGCCACGGTCACGAATCATATTATAAATACGACGTTTACCCGATGGATGGTGCCAAGTGACTGCATTTTCAACATTATCAAGCAGTTCTTCACGGAATTTATCAATCGAAGCAAACCATTGAGGCGTTGCACGGTAGATAACCGGCTTTTTAGTTCGCCAATCGTGCGGATAAGAGTGAACAAATTCTGAATAATGCAAGAGGCTACCATTTTCTTTTAAGGTCTTAACAATTTGCTTTTGACCTTTCAAATAAAAGACACCTTCCAAACCAGGCGCTTCTTTTGTAAAATGTCCTCTACCATCTACTGGCGACAAAATATCCAAACCATACTCTAAACCAATCCAATAGTCATCTTCACCGTGACCAGGAGCCGTATGAACTAATCCCGTACCTGTTTCTAAAGTAACATGATCGCCTACCATTAGTAAGGATTCACGGTCATAGAATGGGTGTTGAGCAGTCAAACGGTCAAAATCTTGCCCCTTATAATGTGCTTCGACTGGATAATTTTCCCATTCAAGCGTCGATGCTACTACTTCTAATAAATCTTCAGCGACAATAAAGTGACGGCCGCCAACTGCGACTTGCACATAATTAGCCTGTCCTAAAACAGAAATCCCTAGGTTAGCAGGTAATGTCCATGGTGTAGTCGTCCAAATAATAAATTCTGCTTCTTGAGGAAGGATGCCACCACCGTCTTTCACTTTGAAAGCTACATAAATTGAAGGTGAGCTTACGTCTTGATATTCAACTTCAGCTTCAGCTAATGAAGATTCTGACGACCAGGACCAGTATACCGGCTTCGCACCTTTATAGATATAGCCTTTATCAGCCATTTGTCCAAAAATACGTAATTGCTGTGCTTCATATTTAGGTTGCAAAGTTAAGTATGGATTTTCCCAATCCCCATTAACTCCCAAGCGCATAAAGCTTTCTTTTTGACCTTCAACTTGTTTTAAAGCATAGGCTTCGCAAAGTTTACGAAATTCTGCTGTTGAGTGTTCTTTACGATTCACACCTTCATTCTTCTGTAAGGCTGACTCAATTGGTAAACCATGAGTATCCCAACCAGGGACATATGGAGAATAATGGCCTGTCATTGAACGAAAACGTGTAATAAAGTCTTTTGAAACTTTATTGAACGCATGTCCCATATGTACGCGACCATTGGCATATGGCGGACCATCGTGTAGAATCCATGGTTCTGAATCCATATTTTTTTCTAACATTTTGTGATAAACATCAGCTTCTTGCCATTCTTTTTGTAAGCTTACCTCTTTAACAGGAAGATTCGCTCGCATATCAAAGGATGTTTTTCCAAGGTGCAAAGTATCTTTTAATTTCATTAGTTTTCTCCTCTCTATAAAAAAAGCCCCTTCCTAAGAAGGGACGTCAAATACGCGGTACCACCCAATTTAATAGTTAAACTATTCACTCTTCATGATAACGCTTTTGAAGCGGATCTAGCTAGTCAACTTTGACTCACTAGTCATTGAATAGAATGATAAAGAAAGATACAGGGACTCTTGAGCTTGCACCATCCTCAAGTCGCTAATGTATTATATCCATCTTCTTGTTTCTATCTCAGCTTTTACCAATAATTTTCTTAATTATATTAGTCTTCTGTTGGAAGGTCAATACGAATTGTTTCACCATGTAAGGCTTCATCAGATTTTTCTGCTTCATCAGAGTCTCTATCTGATGAATGATTTCGTTCAAAAGCCTCTAATTCTTCACGACTTAAAGGCATAGTTTTCATAGACTCAGAAGAATCTTCATCTTTTTCATCCACATGAATTTCCCTTAAGTCATTCAAATCAAAAACTTGCGTCATAGATAAATCTTCATTTTCTTCACTATCTATGGCTTCAAGCTTAGCATTTTGTTCTAAATCTTCCAGACGATTACTCGTTACTGATCTTTGTTCACGTGTCTGAGCAGGTGTTAAAGCGGTACCATCAAACAAATCTTCAAATGAAGTGTTATTTACAATGGATAATTGATTTTCAATTAAACGACGTAATTCTTGACGATATTTTTTCGTTACACTTCTCAACCTCTCTGCCTCTTCAAAAATTTCATTTGATTGCGCATTCGCTTCATCAATTACTCGTCCTGCTTCACTTTCAGCTTCATAGAGAATTAATTCTGCTTCCTTACGAGCATTTTGTTTTAGACGTTCTGCTGCTTCTTGTGCAATAATAATTGAAGAATTTAAAGATTCTTGTAATTGTGAAAAATAGTCAATTTTATCTTTAGCTTCTGCTAAATCACGCGTTAAATTGTGATTTTCTTCTAGTTTTTTCTCTAACTCTACGCGCACAATATCTAAAAAATCATTTACTTGTTCTGGATCATAGCCACGGAACTTATTATTAAATTCTTTTTCTAAAATATCATTTGGTGTAATTGTCATAAAGATCCTTCCTTTTTTATAAATTTTACGATACTTTTAACAAATCAATGGATAGTCTAAAATTATCTTTTTTCGTTTTACCATCTACTGACTGAATACGAAAGCGCCCAAAATGCCTGAGTGAAACAATATCAGAAATACCAACCAAAGTATCACTTCGATCTATCTCAGTAAAATTAATTTTAACTTGTCCTGCTTTAACTGCATCCTTGGCTCTTTGGCGCGAAATATTATATACCTTAGATATTAAACTATCTAATCTCAGAGAAGATACAATGACTGTTGCTTCTTCCCATTCATCAATCGATTGCAAAAGGTTCCCTCGTTTTATGGGATTCAAATGGACTCCTACATTGGCTATCTTTTTTACTTCATCCATTAAATAAGTTTGCATTTTTAAATCAACTACTAGCTGCCATGCCTGACTATCAGTGATAATATCTCCTATCCTTCCCCGCTCAATCCCTGTTGAGAGAATGGTTCCAAGTATTTTACCATGAGACAGTTCAGCAAATTTAATGGGGTAAGTAATTTCCAAGAATCCTAATTCTAAATCTGCTAAATCCAATAGATAGTAGTTAGGATAGATTAAGGCTCTCTTACGCTCACTTTCTTCATATCCTCCATCTAAATGATAATTCATCTCATCACGGCCGTTAACAATGTTTTTTAGAATAGTTGCTTCTCTCGGCGTTAAAAAAGATGTTAAGACGGGAGTATAAAGACGGTCAACTTGATCGATCCAATCATAAACTTGGTCTACAAAAGGAATTTCTTCCTTACGATAATGCTGATAAATAGACTCTTTCATTTACTAGCCTAAAATGGTAATAATCAACCAAATGACGCCCTGCTCAATAAAAGTCAATGTGAAGAGAGCGATGATCACATTGATTGAAATAGGACCAATGGGTGGAATATAGCGATCAAAAATATCGAGATATGGACTTGCCAGACGATCAATCATTCGTCCAATCGAACTTTCTCTTGCTCCGGGTAACCAGGAGAGTAAGGCATAGAGTATCAAGACCCATTGATAGACACGAAAAATTGTAGACACAAATTGGATAATTGCATTTAAATTCATAATACCTCCGACTTTATTGCTAAAAATTGGTGAAAAGAGGAAACACTGCTGCTTCCTCTAAGAAAATTAATGACGATTTCTTTTACGGAAGAAAGGAGGTGTTTCTAATTCGTCTTGCTCGTCAGATTCCGCTTGACGTACCTTACTTTCTGATTCCGATCTTTCAAAGGTTCTTTCAACCTTTTTTTCCTTAGGTTCAATATCTGCCACATCACGGGTAATTTGTTCGCGTTTAATATCCCAATCACTGAATAAATCACGTTCAGTCTCTTTTTGATTTGCTTGTTTTAAGTTGATTGAGCGGTCAGATGAATTCATCGATGGGGAACTTGATGCAGATGGGGTACTTTCGTTTGTCGAGAAAGTGTTGTTATGAGAGAAATTCGGACGGTTTTGACGCATTGCTTGTTGTTTATTGATGGTATTCTTTTCAGCATCAATTCCGGTAGCAATTACAGTAACAACCACCTCATCACCTAAGCTCTCATTAATTGAAGTACCAAAGATAATATTGACATCTTCGCTAGAAGCAGAAGAAATAATATCACTTGCATCTTGTGCTTCAAATAAGCTTAAGTCCGGTCCACCTGTTACATTCAGTAGAATTTGTTGAGCTCCATCAATTGAAACTTCTAATAATGGAGAAGAAATAGCTTTCTTAGTCGCTTCTGCTGTGCGGTTTTCCCCGGCAGCTGTACCAATTCCCATTAAAGCTGTTCCTTGATCCTTCATAACGGTTTTCACGTCTGCAAAGTCCAAGTTAATAAAACCAGGAGCGACAATCAAATCAGAAATCCCCTGAACACCTTGGCGTAAAACATTATCTGCTTCAGAGAAAGCTTCCATCATTGGTGTTTTTCGATCTACCACTTCTAGCAATCGATTGTTTGAGATGACTACTAAAGTGTCAACAGCTTCCTTGAGGTTTTGTAATCCTTCAGCAGCAAAGCGACCGCGCTTTGGACCTTCAAAAGTGAAAGGACGGGTTACGACTCCAACTGTCAAAGCACCTAATTCTTTTGCAATACGAGCGACAACAGGTGCAGCACCCGTTCCAGTTCCTCCACCCATTCCAGCAGTGACAAAAACAAGGTCTGACCCTTCAAGGACTTGTCGTAATTGCTCTTCTGATTCTTCAGCGGCTCTTAATCCTATTTCAGGAATCGAGCCAGCTCCTAAGCCTTTAGTAACTTTTGGACCTAATTGAATTTTAGTTTCTGCTTGAGAACTTTTTAAAGCCTGTGTGTCAGTGTTAGCGACGATGAATTCAACTCCTTGAACATCTTCGGAAATCATTCGGTTGACAGCATTGCCACCTGCTCCCCCTACACCAATAACTTTGATAACTGCTCCTTCAGGATTAACCGTTGGATCAAATGATAATTCCATTAATAAATTCCTCCTCTTGTGCTGTCTTAATTAGTCAAAAAACGTTTGAAAATATGCTCTTAATTTATTTACAAAACCACCCTCGTTAGTTGATGGGTTTTTAGTCGAAGCATCCATCCATTCTTCTTCAGAATATTGGTCTTCTGATGGATAATTATTATAAGATTGCGCTTGGCTATCGTTGTAGGCATAATAATCTGAGTGACTGGAATTATTTGAAAAAGCTTGACCATTAGGATGGGGTTGCGATAATGAAGGACTTTTAGGTTTTTGTCGAGCTTGACTTTGATTACTAAATCCTCCTTGAAGCCCTCCTCGTTGTCCGCCGCCATTACGAGCTTGATAATATGAGTTATCTGACTCACCATAAGGACGACCTTGGCCCCCGTCATACGGATTGGAAATTAGTGGACCAGCATCCCTAGCTGCAGCGTGCTGAACCCTTTGTGCTCGGAAAGTTGCCTGAGCGATTTGATGCACTTCGTCTAATTTTGACACATATTCAACCATCCCCATACTGGTCGTATAGACAGGGTTGCGCAGTCCCATTTGTTCTGGGATATATACACGAACTTGTGGCCCAAAGTACTTTTTGGCCAATTCTAATACGCCTGGTAAAGAAGAAGCGCCCCCAGTTAAGACAAAGCCTCCCGGTAAATCCAAAGCATCAACAGCTTCAAGATCCTCATGAATAGTTTCAAAAATTTGAACTAAGCGAGCTTCAATAATTTCAGATAAATAGCGCTCGTCTACACGAACAGGTTCTTTACGGCCGACTGTTTCAACCGGGAAATACTCTTCTGGTGAAGTTTGACTAGAAATGGCATAGCCGTATTCACGTTTTATGCGTTCAGCAGAATCTAGTGAAGTATTTAAAATAACCGATATGTCCTTAGTGACATAGTCTCCGCCTTCTTGATCTACAAAGGAATATTTCAATTGATTATCGTAAATAATCGAAGCTGAAGTTTGGCCGCCCCCCATATCAATAATCACTGTACCAAATTCTCGCTCATCTTGATTTAAAGCGGTGGTTGCAATTGCTTGCGGCTGAATAACAAACTCAGAAATTGAAAGACCTGCTTTTTCAACACACCGTCTAATATTATGAATAATGGTACGTGGCCCTGTCATTAACCGGGCATAAAGTTCTAAACGAACGCCAATCATTCCGCGAGGATCACGAATACCATTGAAACCATCAACAATGAACTCTTCTGGTAGAATGGCAATTACTTCTCGCTCAGGTGGAACAGAACGTACTTTTGCTGCCGAAATAACATTATCTACATCGCGCGAGGTTATTTCGCGGTTTTCACTTGCTACAGCTATCATGCCATGACAGTCATCAATAGCTAACTTGTTACTAGGCACCCCAACGACCACTTCATTAATTTTAACATTGGCTTTACGCTCTGCTTGCTCAATAGCTTTTTGAATCGAAAGAACTGTCTCATCGATATCGACAATAACTCCACGACTTAAGCCACGTGATTTTTCATTACCTACACCAATTATATTTACATGTCCGTTCATATACTCAGCAACAACAACTTTAATCGATGTTGTTCCGATATCTAAACTAACAATTATCTCTTGATTTCTCATCCAGGTGATGAACCCCCTTCATTTGCACAAAACATGAGTTTTTATCACATTATAGTACTTTTATATTAACACACCCATAAAGCCAATGAAATTAAAAGAAGTCCTTGTTATCAATTCGTAATCATACTTATCTTAATTATTATTAAGCTTGACTGAATTAGTTTCATTTGCCATAGGCGTAAAATAAGCTCCCACTTCAAGATCAATAATTCCTTTACGATTGTTGAGTTGTTCTAACATTTTAGGATAATAATTTATTTTTTCCACTACTGTTGAACTCACTGCTTTTATGAGATTACCATCCTTCATCTTGATTTCGATATATCCCTCTTTACCTGGTTTGGAAGAAGGTGTTATTTTCTCAACCCTTTCTAAAATGCTTGTGTCGAACTGATCTAAAGCAATAGCAAGTTGTTTAAGTGCTGTTTCTGAAAACTCCCCTTCAATTAGAGGAAGTTGAGCCATTTGTTCAGCAATTAATTGATTTTGAATAACAGCTTCATCTGAAGTATAACCTTTACTCATCAGCGCATAATTTTTACCATTGCTAGAGTAAATACCAACAATTTTTTGTTCTTTAACAATAATGTTTATTGCCTTCCAATCGTCGCGCTGAATACGAACATCCTCCAATAAAGGATTGTTAGTGAGTATATGGTCTTCAATTTCTTTGCGCCATTTTAAAATATCTTTTGCCTTATCCATCGAATGAATCTTAACTCCATTGAGAATTGACTCACTCTGAAGGATTTGATTGCCCGAAACACTTAGTGTATTAACATTATCATAAGGTAATATTTGCCATCCAGACCAAACCATTAAACTGTAAATAATTAAATAGAGAATAAAAATTTTTCTCTTTCCTTTAGGAAACCCTTTTAACAATACTTCTTTACTTGGTAATCCATCTAACCAATAGCTAGGAGTGGGATTATGAGGGGTTATTCTTTGACCATCTTGTCTATTTTTAAAAACAAATGACTCTTGAGAATTAGCGTCTATACGATAATTTTGTGAAGACCTTACTCGATAATAAGGCTCATTCATCGAGCTATTGTAATAATCAAGCTGTTGACTATCTCGATAATCATTTAAGGAATATATATTGGATCGATTTAAACGCTCTTGATTAAGCGAATGTTCAAAAGAAGTCGGAAGAATAGGTTTACCTTGAGAATCCAAACGATAATTCCCCATAGGGGCTGTTACTGGCTGATTATTTCTTTCTGAAATTGTCCTTTTATTCTGCCGATTCTGGTTCTTATCTGGTAACCGGTAATTAACCATCCCTATTCCTCCTCTCTTTTAAAATAGTTATACCATCTCGTTCATCATTTGAATGATTCGATCACTTGCATCCGTAATTCCCATGCTTTTAGCCGCCTGACCCATTACTTTTAAATCTTCAGGGGCCACCATTAATTGGCTAACTTCTTGATATAAAGACTGTCCACTAAGCTTTGACTCCTTTATCATAACAGCCGCCTTGTTATTTACTAAAGATAAGGCATTATGTTCTTGGTGATTATCTGTTACATAGGGACTAGGTATTAAAATACTTGGCAAGCCAAGAGCTGTTAACTCAGTTAAAGTTGTTGCTCCAGCTCGACAAACAACCAAATTAATAGCTTGAAAAACACTTGGCATATTATCGATATATGGAACGATTCGAACATTATTACTCTGATTAATTTCTTCAACCATCTCTTCATTCAGTTCTTGGAAGTGATTTTGTCCCGTTGCAATAATCACTTGATAATTAGCGCTTAACCATTTATCCAGCGACTCAATTCCTGCTTGATTAATAGCTGGTGCTCCACGAGAGCCTCCAAAAATTAAGACTGTCGGTTGATTATCTTTTAACTCAAATTGTTCAGACAAACAGTGAGGCATTGCCGGTGTCGATATCACTTCTTGCCCTCTAGGGTTTCCTGTTAAAACTACTTTATTTTGGTTTTTGCCAAATTGATGGCTCGCTTCTTCAAAACAAACAGCAATTTTATTAACAAAACGAGCTAAAAATTTATTCGTAATTCCTGCTACTGAATTTTGCTCATGAATAATAGTCGGAACTTTAAGCATACTGGCAGCTAATAAAACAGGTCCACACACATACCCACCTGTTCCAAGTACAATGTCCGGTTGGAAATCACGGATCATTTGCTTTGCCTTATGAGTAGAATGAAACATTTTAAAGATTAATTTTAAATTATCTATACTAATTGACCTTTTTAAACCTGTAATTTCGACTGCTTTAAAAGGTATTCCCGCTCGAGGAACAATTTTCGACTCCAATCCTCTTTGTGTTCCAATATAAAGCACTTCCACATCGGATCGTTCTTTCAATACTCGATACAAAGCTAATGCTGGATAAATGTGCCCTCCGGTTCCACCACCCGAAAGAACAATTCGTTTCACTTTATTCATTTCTTTCTCCTTTATTTTGATGCACTTTTAAAAGACTCGACCTGCTCGATAAACCGATCACCTCTAATTTCATAATTCTTAAATTGATCCCAAGAAGCACATGCTGGTGAAAACAAAACAATTTGTCCTTCTTTAGCATAAGCAAACGCTGCTTGACTCGCTTGGTCTAAATTTTCAAATAAATTGATTGTTTCGATTTTAGCTTGTCTAAAATCTTTTGCCATTTTTTCTCTCGATTCACCGTATAAAAAGGCTGCTTTCACTTTGTTTAAATAAGGTATTAAGTCCTGAAAATCATTTCCACGATCTAGACCCCCACCAATATAAATGATGTCTTGGTCAAAACTTTTAAGGGCTGTAATGGTTGCAGCCGTATTGGTTGCTTTGGAGTCATTATAAAATTCAATCCCCTTGATTGTACCCAGAGCTTGGATACGATGACGAATACCAGTAAAGTTTGCTAATTTTTCTTGAATAGCTGTATTATCTACCCCTTGAATTTTTGCAATAGCAATTGCGGCTAGCGCGTTTTCTAAATTATGCTGGCCAGGTAGATTAAACTGCTCGATTAAAGCGACTTCTTGACCTCGAAAATAAAAAGAATGATTTTTAATATAGGCACCCGCTTTTACTTGTTTGTGACGAGAAAACGGAACCTTTATCGCTGGAGAATGCTTCAACCATTCTTCAAGTTCAGCTTGATCGGCATTATAAATTAAATAATCTCTCTCGGTCATTTGCTGAATCAGTTTTAATTTTGCTGCAATATAGTCTTGCCTGGTTCCGTGGTAATCTAAATGTGCTGAATGAATATTGGTAAAAACCGCAATATGTGGATGAAATGAATGGATACCCATTAATTGGAAAGAAGATAGTTCCATTACGATTAAGTCCGTTTCATTTACTTCTTGAGCCACTTCAATTGACGGTACGCCCACGTTTCCTGCTAATTCAACTTTACCTTTCCATGAACCTTCTAGAAGATGGTGGGCTAAGCAAGTCGTGGTTGTTTTTCCATTAGAGCCTGTAATGCCAATAATAGGCGCTAGACTTTCACGATATGCTAGCTCAACATCCGTATAAATAGGTATCCCACGATGCTCAGCTTCTTGAATAAGCTCTAATGAATAAGGTATCCCAGGTGTCTTAACGATAAAGTCAATTCCTTCTAATATTTCGAGTGGGTGTCCCTTATCCACTACTCTAACTCCTGACTTTAATAGCAAATTAACCGACGGGTCCTGAGAAAGGTCCCCTCGGTCATTGAGCGTAATTTTTGCGTTTTCTTTTTGTAAGTAATTCACAACACTCTTGCCAGTTAGGGCATAACCCATAACTAGAATATGTTGGCCAGCGTATTTGTTTGTCATTTGTTTTCACACTTTCTCGCTTATTATGCCTATTATAAAATGAAATAGAGTAAGCTAGCAAGTAATCCTACTGTCCAAAAAACAAGCACGACTAGCTCTTCAGACCAGCCAATCATTTCAAAGTGATGGTGAATGGGTGACATCTTAAAGATCCGCTTTCCTCTGGTCTTGAAAGAAGCAACTTGTAAGATAACAGATAAAGTTTCTATTACAAAAACCATGCCGATGATTAATAGGGACCATGGGTTGTTTAAAAGTATTGAAATAATTGCTAATCCTGCCCCTAAAGCTAGCGAACCCACATCTCCCATGAAAATTTGAGCAGGTTTGCGATTAAATATTAAAAAAGATAAAAGGCTTGCTGTAACAATTAAGCAAGCCATAGCAACGGATGCTTGCTCTAGGCGAATAGCCAACATAAAGTAGGCTCCATAGGCAATGATATTTAACCCTGTGGCTAAACCGTCTAATCCATCGGTTAAGTTAACAGCATTGGAAAAACCAGTAATCCAAAAGAAGGCAAAAGCTATTACAACTATTAAATAGTTAATTTCCAAAGAGAAAATAGGCAATACAAATCTTTTACCTAAAACATAACCCGCTAGAACGACGATACCAGAAAATAAAAGCTGTAATAGAAATTTTTGTTTAGCAGTTAGCCCTTCATTTTTACCGGTGAAAATAGATATAAAATCATCGGCAAACCCAATGCCACCAAAAAATAACCAAGTTAGCACAATCATCAAGAGATTGGCATCTAGTAGATTAAATAGCCAGCCAAACATCAAAGTAATCATTATAGATACTGCAATAAACACCGTTCCTCCCATAGTGGGAGTACCTGTTTTTACTTGGTGCCATGAAGGGCCTTCTTGCCGAATAGCTTGTCCCATTTTCTTATTTAAGAATAAACGGATAAAAAGGGGCACTAAAGCCAGGGTTAAGAGGCCTGAACTAATAAAAGCCATTAATAACTGCATCATCTTTTCCATTTGTTTTCTAACTCCTCTTCTACAATCGCAACCTCATCATAAGGTATATAATCATCACCAATTACTTGATAAGCCTCTCCTCCCTTACCAGCAAAAAGAAGTGTATCATTAGCTTCGGCATGATTTACTAAATAATGAATGGCTTTTTTTCGATCTTCAATTAAATCATAAGGAACTTCTTGATGATCTCTTACCATTTCAGAAACAATCTTTTTAATGGGTTCATTTCGAGGATTATCTGCCGTAAATACAATATGATCCGCCCACTTAAATAAAATATCGCCCAAATCAGGTCGAGCAGCCGAATCTCTATTACCTCCGGAATGCCCAAACATTACTCTTAATTTTCCGTTTGAGGTTTCTTTTAATTCACTTAAGACATTTTCTAAAGCATCTGGTGTATGTGCAAAATCAATCACCACTCGATAATCTTGACCCTTATCAATAACTTGCATTCTTCCAGTGATACCTTTTAATCTAGGTGTCAAATCAACTATTTGTTCAGCTGAATAGCCATAATAAACTACCAGACACAAAAAGGCTGCTAAATAATTCATAACATTATAAGCACCAATCATCGATAAAGCAACTGGATAAGTTCTAGCTTGATAGTGAAGCTTGAATTTTTGTATTGAAGCTTCTGTCGTCAGCTCATCCACATAAACTGTGGCCTGAGGATCTTTCATACTATAAGTAATTACAACCGCCCCAGTAGCTCGACTCATTACATCTGCATAAGGATCATCTTGATTAATAATCGCTAGTCTTGGTTTTTGATGGTGAAAACTCTGTCCCAATTGTGCAAAGAGCAAACTCTTAGCATAAGCATAATTGTCCATAGTTTTATGAAAATCCAAGTGTTCTCGAGTTAGGTTAGTAAAAATTGCACAGTCCACATCGGTATACCAAAGACGGCCTAAGGACAAAGCGTGAGAAGAGGCCTCAATTATGATATCACTGCAACCCTCCTCGACCATCGACTTATAATACTTTTGTAAACTAACTGCTTCTGGCGTTGTATTAATAGCCGGAAGCAGACGCTCGCCAATTTTGTAATGCAGGGTGCCTATCACACCTGTCTTATGATTCAATAATTCTAAAAATTGAGAAATCAAATGTGTGGTGGTCGTTTTTCCGTTAGTCCCAGTAACCGCTACTAGAGGAAGCTGGCTAGATGGTTGACCGAAAAATTGATGAGATAGTATTGCTTGCGCTCGATAAGTTGAAGGGACTTTGACTAGCGTTATTTTTTTATTCAAAGCCTTTTCTATTTGTTTAGAAGAGAATTCTTCGGCTACTATCAGTGAAATGTTTTCTTTCATCAGCTGATCAATTACTGAATGGCCATCAAACCTTTCACCTTTTATAGCGATAAAGGCAGCATTTTCAGTGAGCTTTCGACTGTCATTGGTCAGATCGTATATTTCTTTATTAAGATCTAAATCACCTAAAAGTTCGTAGTTAATTAAAACTGATATTAGTTTATTTAATCGCATTTCATTTCCTTCTCTCTACTGCTTGATTAATATAGACTCTAACATTGGATGAAAAACTTCGGACAGCATCTGAGTTCCATAAATACCATAGTCATTTTGTGGCCTTTTAATAAATAAATATAACATGTATTTAGGTTCTTCAGCAGGAAAGAAACTGATGACTGAATAAAAATAGTCGTTTTGTCCCGTTAGATAGCCTGTTCCCTCTTCATTAGCAATTTGAGCCGTTCCGGTTTTTGCCGCCACTCTGACTATGTCAGATTTAAAAGGTCTTGAAGTCCCATTTTGATCCTCAACCGCTTTAGTCATCAAGTCAATAATATAGAAAGTTACTTCAGGTTCAATAACTTGCCCTAAGTTTTGTTTTTGATAGCTTTGTCCGCTTTTATCAATATGATCAATATATTGAATTTTCATCATTTGCCCTTTGTTAGCAACCGCACTATAAGCTTGTAAAAGTTGCATCGGTGTAGCTGAAAATGCTTGGCCAAAGCCAGACATTATTCGTGATGTAGGGTTAGTGAAATCGAGTGAACCCGGATTTTCATTCGCTAGTTTACTATTTGTGCTAACGCCAAAACCAAATTTTTTTAATTCTTCAGTCCAAACTTGGTCTCCCATACGATTCACTAATTCGACCATTGCCACATTTGAAGAGCGAATGAAGCCATCTTCAAATGAAATTTGTCCCCAACCGAATTGGTTATGGTCTCTTACTTCACGATCAAACACTTTTACCATACCCGATAAGAACGTTTCTCCCGGTTGATAAACACCCATTTCTTTTGCTTTAGCCATGGTCAAAATCTTAACAGTTGATCCTGGTTCGTTAGCTGTTTCAACTAACAAATTCTGCCAAAGAGAGTCGATTCCTTCTCTGGTATTTAAATTAAATGAAGGTCTTTGAGCTGAGGTTAATAATTTACCAGTTTCTAATTCAACCAAGTAAGCCCCCATTGACTCAGGTTGATATTTCTTAAAAATCTTATCTAGAATAGTCTCGGTCTGATTTTGGATACGACTATCTAAAGTTAAATAGATATCATTAGCCAATTGAAGGTCAGTTGAATTTTTGCTTGATTTCCCACTCGATAATATATCATCAAATGCCGCTTCAATACCCATGGCTCCAACTAAACTTGATTGAGAACCTTCTTGGTTACTTTCATTAACTTCTGCATAACCTATTAAGTGAGAGGCAAAGTAGTCATTGAAATAATAACGGCTCACCTGACTAGTGAAAAAGATTCCCGGTAAGTTTTCAGCTTCAATTGCTAATTTTGTCTGTGCTGATATGTTTTTAGAAGCTGAGCCAAACTCAACTTGATTGACATTATCACTATTTAATTGCGTCCATATTTTTTCTTTCGGCATATCGATATATTTAGCAAGAATGGTCGCCGTATAATCAATGTCTTTAACCGTTTCACCTTCTGCCCAATCAGCATCTAGAACAGCGTACATAGAATAAGAAGTAGTATCCATTGCAATAGGCTGACCAAACTGATCATAAATTGTGCCTCTTTTTGCTTTAGCAATACTACTTCTATTGTCTACTTGCATTTCTAGTTTAGTTAAATTAACACCATTTACTTGTTTGAATAAAGCTATTTGTGCCATTCGACCAATCATTACTAAACCGATTAAAATTACAATGATAGCTAAAAAAAACAAATTCATCCCTTGATTATTATTCGCATTATTATTAGTCATTTTGATCGATATCCTTTACGCGATCCATTTCTGCTTTCATACCGTTGGCTTCTGCTACAAGCTCAATATTTTTATACTTTAAGTTTTCAGCCTTTTCGACCATTAACATTTCTGTTTCTTTGACAAGCTCAGCCTCTTCCAACTGGATCTCTTGAATCCTTTGGTTAACCTGGTTGACTTGCCAATGAATATAAAGACTCGCAAAGCAACAGCTAACCATTATAAAAATACCTAGCAATGCTAAGTTTCGATTCGTTATAATCGTTTGCCTTTTTGATCTCCTATCTTCATTATCAAACCAATCAGATTGATGGGAAAGTTCCCACTCTTCAATCTTTCGGACTGCTGAGCCATCAAACGTATCAGTAGATTGACCGACTAGCGATTGGGCTTGGTCTTTATTATAATAATTTCTTCTTTGATAACTTTCAGTCACAATCGCTATCCTCCTCAATACTACATACTAATTCTTTCAATAATTCTTAATTTTGCTGATCTTGAACGATTGTTATTCTTTAACTCTTCTTTTGAAGGTAGTATCGGTTTTCGATTAACTATTCGATAATCTGCTTGTTGATTACTTAAAACAGGTAAATTTCTAGGTGTTTCTGGTAAGGTAGATACTTGCTTAAACATTTGTTTAACCAATCGATCTTCTAAGGAATGGAAGGTAATAACTGCCATCCTGCCACCTACTTTTAACAGTTTTAACCCCTGTTCAATTGAACTTTCGACTGCGCCAAGCTCATCGTTAACAGCTATTCGAATGGCTTGAAAAGCTCGCTTAGCTGGATGTCCACCGGTCCGACGTGTCGCGGCAGGAATCGCTTCTTTAATAATCTCTGCTAATTGAGTAGTTGTTTCAATTGCTTGTTTTTTACGACTTTGTTCAATATTTCTTGCAATTCTTTTAGCAAATTTTTCTTCACCATACCGGAAGATAATACGCACCAAATCATTATAATCCCAAGTATTTACTACTTCATAAGCATCGAGCTCTTGCCTTTGGTCCATTCGCATATCTAGCCTTGCTTCTTGATGATAGGAGAACCCTCTTTCCGCAATATCTAATTGTGGTGAAGATACTCCCAAATCATAGTAAATCCCATCAATTAGGTGAATTGATTGCTCCGATAAGGCGACTTCTAAATCACGAAAATTTCTTTCAAAAAAAGTTATTTTTCCTTGGGATAATTGCTCTTTTAAAGTTACTTTAGCATTATTAATTGCCATAAGATCTTGGTCAAATGCCAATAATTTTCCACGGTCTGAAAGAAGGCTTAATAAGTATTGAGCATGTCCAGCGCCACCCAATGTACAATCAACATAAATTCCATTGGGATTCACTTCTAAACCATCAATTGTTTCCTTTAGTAAAACTGTTTCGTGCTCAAAGGACATATTGTCACCTCGTTATTTTAAAATCCAAAATCAATCATTTCTTCTGCAATATTTTCAAAATTTTCCTCAGCATCCTCTGCAAAATCTTCCCAAAGCTCACTGCTCCAAATCTCGATACGGTCTGATACGCCAATCACACGACATTCCTTATCAATCTTAGCGAACTCTATAAGATTTTTTGGTAAATTTATCCGTCCTTGCTTATCGATTTCTACTTCGGTGGCAGCCGAATAGAAAAAACGAGTAAACTTACGTGCGTCTTTTTTAGCTAGAGGTAATTGTTTTAATTTTTCTTCAATTGTTTCCCATGCATTCATGGGGTAGCCAAATAAACAGCCATCCAGACCTCTAGTTACTATAAAAGTCGAACCTAGTTCTGGACGAAACTTAGCAGGCATGATCAAGCGGCCTTTGGAATCGATATTATGTTGATATTCTCCCATTAACACGACTTGTTCACACTCCTCTCCTAAGTTAGATTAATTTTACCACATACTCCCACTTTTCACCACCTTATAGACAAAATTGAATAAAAAAACAGGTTTTGCTAGAAAGCAAAACCTGTTAAAGCTTGATATTATGATCATTTAAAGCTATTAAAAAAGTGGTGGGGTAATTAGAAAAAAATCGTCCACCATCTTAAAATAATCATTCCCACTAAATAAAAAACCAAGAAATAAAAAAGTAATTCACTTGCAGGCAAATAAAATTGCTTAAAATAGAAATGGTCGATTTCTTGTATATACTTATGTAATTGAACACCGATTGCAAAAGAAGAAAATAAAATAATAAATGGTAGCACATTAAAACCAAAAATTAGCCAGCCAAAACCGTAAATTAAAACCAATAAAGTGGGTAATAAACAAATGGCTAATGTTATAGGCCAATTTTTAAAATAGGTTAAATAAGGTCTCCCATATTTTTTAATTAAAAAAATCATAGTTAGAGGAATGATATAAAGCAATAGCTCAAATACAGAAAAATCACTTGTCTGCAAAGTATCCCTTCTTTCCTCTAATGAATATTTCCTTTTAATATTATTCAATAAATGTCAATAAATGCAACCAAGTATCTTGATTAAATACTTCCCAATAATTTCCGTCTCCTAAAACAGCGTAACCGATAACTAAACCCATTCCAAAGACAATAATTAAAAGGATGATAAAGAAAAAAACTTTGAAGATCCCTTTCATAACTTGTTTAAATAGTGGATATTCTAAATATTTTAACTTCTCTGCCATTTATTCACCCCTAGTTTATTTCCAAATGGATTGCCACAATCTCATAAAGAAATTTGGCTTACTTGGTTTTTTATTATTTTTGTTTGGATCAATTAAACCGGATTCGACCCAATCCATCATTATACCAGTTCCTAATGCTACAGCATTCATGGGTTGATCAGAAGGAATAGCTGAGACTTTTATCTGCTCAGTGATTAACAAATCTAGATCTTGGATCATCGCGCCCCCGCCTGTAATAACCAGTCCTTGATCATGGATATCTGCGATTATTTCTGGAGAAGCTTGTTCAATCACTCTGCGTATTGTTCTCACTATTTGATCTAATAAATCTTTTAATGCCCGATGTAAATCGTTAGAGTCAACATTAATTGCTTTTGGTAATCCTGTAACAAGATCGCGCCCCTTTAACTCTTGGTTATGAACATCTCTTCCATCCACCTTTTTAGCACAGGCAAGTTGCATTTTTATCCTCTCAGCTGATTGGATCCCAATGAGTAGTTGGTAATGGTCCTTAAAATACTGGATAATAGCTTCATCAAAGTCATCACCAGCTATCTTAATCGATTCTGCGTGAAGAATTTCACCTGAAGCAATAATTGCTATATCCGTCGTTCCTCCACCAATATCTACAATCATACTTCCTTTGGCTGATAAAACATCTAGGCCCGAACCGATAGCCGCTACCATCGGTTCAACTTCTACTCGAACCCTACCCGAAGTAACTTTTTGAACTGCCTCGAATAGTGAAAGTTGTTCTATTTCACTTACATTGGTTGGCGTTGAAATTAAAACATTTGCCTTTCTCAAGCCACGTCGAATGTGTGCGCGCTTGAAAAAGTGAAGAAGCATGGCTTCGGTTAAGTCATAGTCTGATACCACTCCACCTTTTAAAGGTTGTATAACTTCAAGAGACTTTGGCACTCTACCCCGCATTTCATAAGCTTCTCGTCCCACTGCCATTACTTCTTGAGTCGATTGATCTACAGCAATCACTGCGGGCTCATTTAAAATGATTCCTCGGCCTTTAAGATGGATTAATACATTGGTTGTTCCTAAATCAATACCTATATCTCTAGCCATTATACTCATCCTTTCTGGATGATAATTAAGCAAACACAGCTTTTACAGCTGGTTTATTTTGAATGGATGGAATTGGCTGGATATTAACACGTTCGATGTTTGCTCCTAAGCGAGCTAGCTTTTCATGGAAGAGGTAATAACCACGATCAAGATATTTCAACTCAGAAACCCTTGTCAATCCTTTAGCAGTAAGTCCTGCAATAATAAGAGCAGCTGCCGCACGAAGGTCTGTCGCTTTAACCTGGGCACCTGATAATTCTGCAGGTCCGTACATTACAACTGTTTGGCGTTCAATTTTGAAATCGGCGCTCATTCGACGCAATTCTTCAAAGTGCATGAATCGATTTTCAAAAACGGTTTCAGAAAGTGCTGAGTCTCCCTTAGCTAATAATTGAGCAATCGACATTTGTGCCTGCATATCCGTTGGAAAGCCTGGATAAGGCATGGTTTTAATGTCTGTGGGTTTCAAAACCTTGGGACCAATTACCCTTAGCGAAGAATCAAACACTTCAAAAACAACGCCCATTTCTTGCAACTTACTAATTAGCGGTTTGTTGTGATGAGCAATCGCTCCTTCAATCATGACATCTCCATTAGTCACAGCAGCCGCTACCATAAAAGTACCGGCTTCGATACGATCTGGCATAACTTCATAGTCCGTAGCCAAAAGTTCTGAAACACCTTCGATACGTATTGTCTCCGTTCCAGCACCTGAAACTTTAGCACCCATTTTATTTAAAAAGTTAGCTAAGTCAACAATCTCTGGTTCTCTAGCAACATTTTCAATCACTGTTTCGCCTTTAGCTAAAACAGCAGCCATCATAATATTTTCAGTGGCTCCCACCGAAGGGAAATCCAGGTAAATATTGGCTCCGATTAACTGGTCTGCTTTTGCTTCAACATATCCTGCTGCATTTTCAATAGTAGCTCCTAATGCTTCAAATCCTTTTAGGTGCAAATCAATGGGACGTGTACCGATTGCACAACCGCCTGGCATGGCCACACGCGCATGACCAAAACGTGCTAACATTGGTCCCATTACAACGATCGAAGCGCGCATTTTACTAACAAAGTCATAGTCCGCCATAGTTTTAACCCGACCTGTCGCATCGAGCGTCATCTGATTATTCGCTTGATTGAATTTAGTCTCTAGGTCAATATTCTTTAGCAATTCGTTCATTGTTAAAACGTCTGATAAAACAGGCACATTACTTAGTCGTGTAATTCCTTTCGACGCCAAAATAGAAGCTGCCAGAATTGGTAAAACTGCATTCTTAGCACCTTCAACCTTGACTGTACCCTCCAAACGGTTGCCACCTTGTACAATAATTTCTTCCATTTTAAATGAATCCCCTTTTGAAGACTATCGCTTTGGAGTAGGCGAGAGACTTATACACATGATTAGAGAAACGCTGACATCAATAGTAGACGTAAGGTTTCAATGATTGTTATAAAAAACGAACTTGTCAAATAGCCCAAGCCAATACTACATAAAATACATAGGTATCGGTCCATTGCTTGGTGTTGAGGCTGTAAAACACTCCTCCAATTAACTTTTGACAGAGCCATATAGGCTAGGATGACAAAGAAAATGCGAAAAAACAGTACTGCCATACCATTTATAATTGCATACATTTAAATCACCCTTTCATGTTCGTAATCATCATAGCATAAATAAGAAGTAAGTAAAATGACTATAAAGCAAAAATACTATCAAAAAGAAATAGGGCTTAACTTTTCACAATAAAAAAGCTATCCTGCTAATCTTTAACAGTATGAAATCTATTTATTACTTTTTAAAGTCATTTTGATGACTAGCATTTTGTAGATAATAACGTCGATGGTTATCAATCTTAGCCAAATAAAACTCTCCTTCATGAACACTTGGATCAAATTCAATTATTTCGTCACTAGGCTCAATGGCTTCTAAGTATAGCTTTTCATATTCCTCAATGCTTAACTTTCGACGTTTCTGGAACATTGCTTCAATTTCATTCAAGAGTATAGCCTCTCTAAAACCTGGCTGTAATGCTCCAAAAAAACATTCAGCAACCGCACCTGAACCATAAGAAAATAGGGAAATCTTATCGCCTTTTTTAAGACTTTGATCATGAACTAAAAGTGAAATTAAGCCTAGATAAAGCGAGCCAGTATAAATGTTGCCAATATGTCTTGAATATTGAACAGCGTGATCGTAATGTTTATCAAAACGGTCTAAAGCCTTCAACTTCTGATCTACATCTTTGAGTGTATTTGTTGAATCATTTAAATACTGACGATAGTTTTTAATCGCCTTACGACCCATTTTGGTAAATGGTAAATGGAACAATTGTACTTGATAAGCATCCCAAAAATCCGGTTTACGCTTACCTACTTCTTCCATAATATTCAAAAAGGTCTGATTATATAGATTGGTAGAAAACTTACCGTCTACACGTGGATATATGTCGTATTGTGGTCGCCAAAAATCAAATTGATTGTCAGTATAAGCAATGCTTTCTTCTTCAATAGCTAAAATCGCTGGATCAGCAGTTATTAACATAGCCACTGCTCCTGCTCCTTGAGTCGCTTCTCCAGAAGACGCTAGACCATATCGAGCAATATCGGTTGTAACGACTAACACCTTTCTTTCGGGTCTTAAGCGCACATAGTCAACAGCCGCTTGTAAAGCTGCCGTTCCTGCATAACATGCCTCTTTGATTTCATAGGAGCGTGCAAAACGGTTAATCTTTAATGCTTGGTGCAAATATATTGAAGCTGCTTTAGAATAATCAAAAGACGATTCAGTAGCTACAATCACTTGGTCAATTAAGTCCCGATCTTCTTTTGAAATAATTGGTAACGCTGCATTAATGGCCAATGTAACAATATCTTGTTTGTAATCCGTGACAGCCATTTGACTTTGGCCGATTCCAATTGTAAATTTTGCTGGATCAATATCTCTTGCTTGAGCTAATTCCTCCATGTCTACATATTGGGGTGGTATATAAAAATGAATACGGTCGATTCCAACTTTTGTTTTCATTAATTCCCTCCTCAGTTTTTTCAATCATAATAGACATTATCTTACGAATTTCTCATTTTGTCTAGTAAATCCCTTGCAATCTGAGAGTTAAAGCTTTCTCTTACTTTTAACAATTTAACTAATAGGTCGATTTCATCGGCTTTGGCTCCCACTTGTATCGCTAAGCTACGAGCCTGCAATCCCATATGACCCTTTTGTATACCTTCGGATACGATGGCTTTTAAGGCTGCAAAGTTTTGGGCTAAACCGACAGAAGCAACAACTTGAGCTAACTCTAAAGCATTAGGATTTCCCATTAAATTTAAAGACCACTTTGCCATTGGATGAATGGATAAGGTCCCCCCCACCGTAGCGACTGGAAGAGGAATGTCCATATGTCCGCTCAATTCAGCCTTCTTAGAATCATAAAACCACTGACTTAAACCTCGATATTTTCCTTCTTTACATGCAAAGGCATGAACACTCGCTTCTACCGCACGCCAATCATTTCCTGTAGCAATCAAAACCGCATCCACTCCATTCATAATCCCTTTATTATGAGTTGTGGCACGGTAAGGATCCAATTGGGCATAGTCACTAGCCATAGCAATTTTTTGGGCAATAGGATGGGCTCTATCTAAATTTATATCTATACGCTCAATAGAAAGAGTCGCTTCCACCTTAACAAAATTTTGTGGATTGTAATTTGAAAGAATTGCCATTAAAACCTTGCCACCAATATCTTTTTTTATCTCAAAGGCTAATGCTTCCAAAACAGTATTTAAAGAGTTGGCTCCCATAGCTTCACAAGGGTCAAATAGTAGATAATAGGAATGGTAGAGCGTCTGATTGCTACGATAAGCCGAATACTCAATATCTAAAGGTCCCCCTCCTCTTTCTACCATCCGATAAGCTACTTTTTTAGCAAAGCTCAACCACCCCTCTTTATGCTTGTTAAGAGCTTGTTTCGCTTCAGCTTCTGTCCAATCAGTTAAAACAATTTGTCCTTTAATTGTTTTACGGTCTAAATGCGCTTTAATATTACCCAAATGTTTGGCGCCATTGGATGCCGCAGCTATTACCGATGGTTCTTCTGTTACCATCGGAACTATGTAGTCCTTTTTGTTCACTTGAATAGTCGGTAATATCCCCATTGGAAGGCCATAAGTGTAGAGATAGTTTTCAATCATCTGATTGGCTCTTTTTTCATCTAATATAGGAAAATCCATCTTATTTTCTAAATAAGGGGAAATATTTAAACGTCTTTCCTGTAATGATTGACGGTAAAATTTCTTAAGTGTCATTAAATGCTCCTCATAAAAAAACACAGGTAGAAAAATCTACCTGTGCAAGTAATTTAAAAATTATTTAGTCCCGAAGATACGGTCACCAGCATCACCAAGTCCTGGTAGAATATAGGAATTCTCATTTAAGCGCTCATCCAAGGCAGCTGTGAAGATATCAACAGTTGGAAAAGCTTCTTGCAAAGCCTTCACTCCTTCAGGAGCAGCCACTAAACATACGAATGTAATGTGCTGCTTATCAACGCCATATTTCTCAGTTAATTGTTTAAGAGCCGAAATGGCAGATCCTCCTGTAGCTAACATTGGATCGACTACAAATACTTGGCGATCTTTAATATCAAGAGGAAGCTTAGCAAAATATTCAACAATCTCTAATGTATCATGCTCACGATACAAACCAATGTGACCCACGCGAGCAGCGGGGACCAAAGATAAAATTCCGTCTACCATACCTAATCCTGCACGAAGAATTGGAACAATAGCCATTTTCTTACCAGCAATTTGTTTTTGCTTAGTAACAGCTAGTGGTGTTTCAATTTCAACTTCTTCAAGCGGTAGGTCGCGTGTGATTTCATAAGCCATCAACATAGCAATCTCATTGGTTACTTCACGAAACACTTTAGTTGAAGCGTTCTTATCGCGAATAATGGTTAGTTTATGTTGAATTAAGGGATGATCAACTACCGTAAATTTTGCCATTCTTTTTCCTCCTAATCTAAAGTATCTTAGTGATAAGCGTTAAGAGGCTTGTCAGCTACAATTGCTTCTGCTTGCTTACGTAGTTCAGCAAGTTCAGACTCTTCGGCTTTAAGAGCCTTAACAATAATTTCAGCAATTTCACGTGCTTGATCTTCTTTAATACCTCTTGAAGTAATTGCTGGTGTTCCCACACGGATACCTGATGTTTCAACAAATGAACGTTGGTCATTTGGAATAGAGTTCTTATTAACAGTGATTGCAACTTCTTCTAAACGGTTTTGTGCCCACTTACCAGAAACATCAAAGCTTGTTAAGTCTAATAACATTAAGTGGTTATCTGTACCACCTGAGATAACGCGTAAGCCACTCTCGTTAAATACTTCTGCCATAGCAGCAGCATTCTTAATAACTTGTTGTGCATACTCTTTAAATTCAGGTTGTAAAGCTTCACCAAAGGCAACTGCTTTAGCTGCAATAACGTGCTCTAAAGGTCCTCCTTGGATTCCTGGGAAGATAGCAGAGTTTAATTTCTTACCATATTCTTCTTTAGAAGTTAAGATCATGCCACCACGAGGACCTCTTAAAGTCTTGTGAGTAGTAGTTGTAACTACATCCGCGTAAGGAAGTGGATTTGGATGTAAACCAGCCGCTACTAAACCAGCGATATGCGCCATATCAACCATTAAAATAGCGCCAACTTCTTTAGCAATCTTTGCAAATCTTTCAAAGTCGATTGTACGTGAGTAGGCAGAAGCACCCGCAATAATCATTTTTGGCTTCTCTTCACGCGCAATTTTTTCTAAAGTGTCATAGTCTAGCTGTTCATTTTCATCAAGACCATAAGCTAACATATGATATGATTGACCAGAGAAGTTAACTGGTGAACCGTGAGTCAAGTGCCCACCTTGAGATAAGTCCATACCTAATACTTTATCTCCTGGTTCTAAGAAGGCACGGTAAACAGCTAAGTTAGCTGAAGAACCTGAGTGAGGTTGAACGTTAACATAAGTTGCGCCAAATAATTCTTTGGCACGATCAATTGCTAATTGTTCTAGGATGTCTACGTATTCACACCCACCATAATAACGACGTCCTGGATATCCTTCAGCATATTTATTGGTTAGGATTGACCCTTGAACCTTCATAACATCTTCAGATACAAAGTTTTCTGAAGCAATTAATTCGATACCATGCGTTTGACGTTGGCGTTCTTTTTCAATTACCTCAAAAACTTCTGCATTAATATTTGACATATATACACCCTCCAAAAAAATAGTTACAACATTTAGTTGTAGTTTAATTATAACATAAATGACGACGCTTTCGTAACCCTATTCATGAAAGCAAGTGTTTTCTCATCATTTTCTAATCCTTGAACATAAATTTTCTCTGCCGGACCTTTTTCTAGAGCCCTAAGTCCAGAAAATAAATGTTGTGAAGCGCTCTGCCAGTCATTCGGTTGACCCAATGAATAACTATCGACAACCTGGGGCCATTCTTTCAAACCATCAATAATAGCATTATCAGCCAAAATGCCTATCTTCATCGATTCTTTATTGACTAATTCAACCCATTCTTCTATTTTTCTCGGAAATGCTATCAGGTAAACCGGTTGTTTGGGACTATAATGACGATATTTGACTCCTGGGGAAGCTACATTTAAGTTAGCCAATTGCATTTTTTCAGAAACAATCTGAACAGGACAGGCTGTTTTAGCTTGAATCTGACTAGGCGTGATATGGCCTGGTCGTAAGACATCCACTCTATCCTCATGGGGATAGACAACTGTCGACTCAATACCCACCTCCGTTAAAGCTTGGCCATTATTTAGAATTCCAGCAATTACACCTCTAAAATCATGTAGTACATGCGCCAAGCTCGTCGGACTTGGTTTGCCAGATAGATTTGCTGACGGACCTACTAGTGGGGTTCCCACTAAGTCAATTAATTCTAAGGTGAGAGACTGATTAGGCATCCGAATAGCTACGCTTTGCTTACCGCCAGTCACGTTATCAGCTACTTTGCCTTTTTTAAGTGGAAAAATAATCGTTAAAGGTCCCGGCCAGAAACTATCCATCAATGATTGAGCGATGGGGGAGATTTCATTCACTAGTTCTTCAACTTGATCTTGATTGGCAACATGCACGATTAAGGGGTTGTCATTAGGACGGCCCTTTGCTTTAAAGACTTTTTCCACAGCTACTGGATTTGTGGCAATAGCCCCTAATCCATAAACCGTTTCGGTTGGAAAAGCGATTAATTCCCCCTTTTTTAGTAGTTCTGCTGCTTGAGGCAAGCTTTGCTTATCAAAAATTAGAGTCTTCATTTAAATCCTCCTCTCGCATCAAAGATACATATCGATCTTTACCCGCAAAATCACGTCCAATTTGAATAAAAGCCGCTGGAAAAGCGTCTTGTAATATCGTCTTAACAGCCAGTCCTTGGGCAAAACCTATTTCCAAAAAAACACCGGCTCTTGGTTTTAAGTGTGAAGGTAATTGCTTAGCTAAAGCTTTATAAATGGCTAAACCTTCATCTTCCGCAAACAAGGCGGATTGTGGTTCATATTTTTTTACAGAAGCATCCATTAAATCCAACTCACTTTGAGCAATATATGGTGGATTAGAAACGAATACATCAAATTGAAAATCTGGCTTAAAGGCTTGCATCAAGTCTGAATGGACAAATTGAATATTCACTTGATGGTCATTAGCATTTTTCTTAGCTAGTTGAAGGGTTGCTTGTGAGAAATCACTAGCATATACTTCCCAAGTTGGTAAAGCTTTCTTTAATTCAATAGCAATTATGCCTGAACCGGTTCCTAAATCGATTACTTTGCCTGGAGGCAGCTGACGCATATAAGCCAGCGCTTTTTCAACTAAACCAGCCGTTTCTTCTCGTGGGATCAAGCAAGCCGGACTTACCTGATATTTGTGGTCCATAAAATAAGTGTAGCCGCTAATATACTGTATCGGTTCATCATTTACTATCCGGTGGAGAGCAGAATCAAATTGGCTGGCTAGACCTTGTGAAATCGGTTGATTTAAAAACTTGACGGTCTGACTTAAATCCCAATCAAACAACTGCATCCAATAATAGCGCGCCAAATTTGCATCGTGGCCGTGTTGATTCAAAAAAAATGAAGCCTTTTGGAGGGCTTCATTTAAAGTTAGTTCTTTATGCTCCTTGACCATTGAGCTCCTCCAACTTTTGCGTTTGGTCATATACAACAAGGGCATCAATGATTTCATCGATATTGCCTTGCATAATAGAATCGAGTTGCTGAATGGTTAAGCCAATCCGATGGTCGGTCACACGGTTTTGTGGATAATTATATGTGCGAATTCGTTCAGATCGGTCTCCAGTACCTACTGCCAACTTTCTTTCAGAATCAAAAGCTTCTTGCTTTTCAGACTGCAGAATATCGTAAACACGTGTTCTTAATACTTTCATGGCTTTTTCTCTATTTTTTAATTGTGATCGCTCATCTTGCATAGCTACCACAACTCCTGTTGGGATATGGGTCATTCGAACAGCTGAAGCTGTCTTGTTAACGTGCTGTCCACCAGCACCAGAAGCATGATAAATATCCACACGGATATCATTTTCATCTAAATCAAAATCGATTTCCTCTTGTTCAGGCATTACCACTACTGTAGCAGTGGATGTATGAACCCGACCTTGCGATTCGGTTTCTGGTACACGTTGCACTCTATGTGCACCGTTTTCGAATTTTAGTTTGGAGTAGACTTTTTCGCCTGTAATCATTAAGGTTACTTCTTTGTATCCTCCAATGCCTGTAATATTGGCTGACATTAGTTCGACTTTCCAGCCCTGGGCTTCAGCAAACTTGGAGTACATAGTTAAAAGATCCCCTGCAAATAGTTGTGCTTCATCCCCACCGGCTGCTCCTCGAATTTCCATGATAATGTTTTTGCCATCATTAGGATCTTCTGGCAACATCATCAATTTAATTTCTTCTTCTAATTGATCTTTTTCTTCCTTCAAATCAGAAAGTTCTAACTTGGCTAATTCTGCCATATCAGGGTCTAAATCGCCCGCTAACATTTCTTCTGTATCTGATAGTTCTTCATTGACTTGTTTATAACGACGAATTTTAGCTACCTTGGGTCTTAAATCGGATTCCTCAATCGATAACTTTCTTAATCGATCCGAATCAGATATAATTTCTGGATCACTCATCATTTCGATTACTTCCTCAAAACGGAAGATTAATTGATCTAATTGTTCAAACATGACATTCTCCTCAATCTACTTATTAAAGTCTTTTTTTAAATTTTTCCAGGGTTTTTATAACATTTACGACAAACAGGTAAATAAGCTTCATTGCCCCCTATTTGAATTTGGTCTCCTTCATAAACTGGTTGACCATCAAGAAACCTTAAATTCATAGTGGCTTTTTTATGACAGAACCAACAAATTGTTTTAATTTCTTCGATTTTATCAGCATAAAGGAGCAAATATTTTGACCCTTCAAATAGTTCATTGGTAAAATCATTTTTCAAACCAAAGGCCATGACCGGAATATTTAACTCATCGACAACCTTAGCTAATTCAATGATATGGTGTTTCTTTAAGAATTGTGCCTCATCAACCAAGACACAAAAAAGGCGGTCTTTTTGGTGAGAAGCCTTAATCTTTTCATAAAAGTTATCCTCATCAGAAATCGGAATAGCTTGTCGATTGAAACCTGTTCGTGAAGAAACAATCCCTACCCCGTCACGGTTATCTATTGCTGAAGTATAGATTTGCACAGCTTTGTTTTGTTCTTCATAGTTATGAGCAACTTTAATAATTTCTATTGATTTACCTGAATTCATTGCTCCATATTTATAATAAAACTTAGCCATTACCATGCTCCTCTTGTCTGTAGTTTAATTCAACCTATTCATAATAGGTTATTTTTATTTAGAAAGTCAATCCTTCACACACTATTCTATTCTATCACATCCTATCACTTGTCAAAAGAGATTCTTTCTTCCAAATTTACTTGAGGACTGATAGAATAATATTACTTGTATATTATGAAAAGTTGAGGTGGTAGCATGCCATTACGTAGCCAAATCGCTCGTATTATTGGAAAGACAAGCCGTTATTTATTAACTAAATTCACTCAAGGAGGGTCCTCCTTACCTGGAAAAATTGCCCTTACTATAGAACCCGATCTCTTAAAAGAATTAGCCAACAATTATCAAGTTGTGGTTGTTACTGGCACAAACGGAAAAACGCTAACAACCTCTTTAATTGTTGAAATTTTAAAAGAAGTAGAGCCCTTAGTCATTACCAATCCCTCTGGATCAAATATGCATCAAGGAATAGTAACTACGTTTTTACAAGCCCCTCGCTTAAAAGATGGCCAAAAAGGAATAGCCATTTTAGAAGTCGATGAAGGCTCTTTAAGCCATGTGGTTAAAGCCATCCAACCGGAGTATTTTGTTTTTACAAATATTTTCCGCGACCAGTTGGATCGTTTTGGTGAGCTTCATACTATTTTTGATTTATTAAAAAATGCTGCTAAAAGTGTGCCTACAGCCAAAATTATTGCCAACGGCGATCTACCAATGTTTAATTCATTAGAAATAGAAAATGAGAAAATTTTCTTTGGTTTTGATCATCAAAAGGATGAACGGATTGTTCCGCATCATAATACCGATGGTTTACTTTGCCCAATATGCGATCATATCCTAACCTATAAAATGATTACTTATGCTAATTTAGGTAAATATTATTGCGAACATTGTGGTTTTAAACGTCCCAAATTAACTTATACCGTCGATCAAATTAATGAGCTGGCGCTTACCCACTCCCAATTTTCGATTAATGGCCAGTCCTTCACTTTACCAGTTGCTGGTAAGTATAATATTTATAATGCTTTAGCCGCTTATTCATTGACTAGAGAGTTAGGGTTAGATGATAGTGAGATTCGACAAGCTTTTGAAAAAGCTAAGAAAGTATTTGGTCGACAAGAAAGTATTCAAATAAAAGACAAAAAGGTTCTACTTAATTTGGTGAAAAATCCGGTTGGTTTAGATCAAGTACTAGAACTGATTACTTTTGATCATCAACCCTTCACTTTAGTCAATATTCTAAATAATCAATATGCTGATGGGACAGATGTTTCATGGATTTGGGACGGTAATTATGAACGATTAAAGACCATGCCAGTCGCTGAAGTCATCACCGCTGGTGATAAAGTAGATGATTTGACCAAGCGAATTATTGTTGCGGGAATTGATGAAAATCAAATTAAAAAAGCTCACTCAATAGAAGAAATTTTCCAGCTGATTGAGCAAGCCAACACAGAAAACATTCATGTTTTAGCAACTTATACTGCCATGCTTCAATTAAGAGAAGAACTAAAAAAGCAGGGCTATCTAAATCATTGAGAGGAAGAAGTGAATGAGAACTTTTAGAATTTGTCACTTATATGGTAATTTACTTAATACATATGGTGATAATGGAAATTTACTGATGCTTCAATACCATGCCCAAAAAAGAGGGATGGATGTATTAACTGAAGTGGTAACAATTGATGACCCTTTTGATCCTACTGCCTATGATTTAGTCTTTTTTGGTGGTGGACAAGATTACGAGCAAAAGGTAATTGCTAAACAGATCCAATCCATCCGACCTGGTTTGCAAGAATTCATTGAAAAAGATGGTGTCGTTCTAGCAATTTGTGGTGGTTATCAACTCTTAGGTCATTATTATGTTAATGCTAAAGGAGAAAAATTACCGGGACTTGGTATTCTTGACCATTTTACTGAAAGACAAATTAACCACCGCTTTACCGGTGATACCAAAATCTATTCTGACTATTTTAAGCGCGAACTCATCGGGTTCGAGAACCACAATGGTGTGACTCATTTAGGAAAAAATCAAAAAGCTTTCGGAAAAGTCATTCAAGGATATGGGAATAATGGTAAAGACCAAACTGAAGGGACCCATTACCGCAATACTTTTGGCAGTTATTTTCACGGTCCCTTATTAGTTAAAAACGATTGGTTGACTGATGAGTTAATTGATTTAGCTCTTTCTAATCAACAGACTCCTAAAGTTGAAGCCTAAGGCAATTAAAGCCAAAGGCTTCAACTTTTTTCTAGTTAGCTTTAATAAGAGTCACCCTCATGTTAAAATAAATGATAATGATTCTAAAAAGGAGTATATTATGTCAAATATTCTTGCAGTCAAAGATCTTACTATTCAAAGTTCAAAGAAAACAATTATTTCTGACTTGTCTTTTAAGATTGAAAAAGGGGATTTTGTTTCTATCAATGGCCCTTCTGGATCAGGAAAATCAACCCTCTTAAAAGAAATTGTTTACTTAAATGCCCCTAACCTAAGCCGATCAGGATCTATTTTTTTTGAAGAGAAAGAAATTGACCAGTATCCACCCATTGAACTGAGACAAAAAATTTCCTACTGCTTCCAAACAGCTCAATTGTTTGGTCGAGATGTATGGGATAATTTGTCCTTCCCTTATGAAATTCGCGATTTACCCGCTGATAAAGATCGTATTGTTCAATTATTGCAAGAAGTAGAACTTTCAAGCGATTATTTAAGCAAAGAAATTAATAGTTTATCTGGAGGAGAAAAACAACGGGTTGCTCTTATTCGAAATTTAATTTTTCCGCCGGAAATTTTATTATTAGATGAAATTACCTCTGCTCTTGATCAAAGAACCAGAGAAATACTATGGCGTTGGCTACTCAACTATATTGACAAAGAAGGAATTACTACTCTTTTAATTAGTCATTTAGACAAGGACCACCAGCTTGCTAATCGCGAAGTTTATATATCGAAAAATATCGATGAAAGCGAGGAAGAATAATGACTCAGAATCTTCAAGTTAGTCCGCTTACTTTAGCCCTTTCTTTTTCCCTTGTTTTAATAACCTTTTATATTTCATATAAAGAACAACTGGACCTTTGGAAAGATTTATTGATTGCCATAGTAAGAGTTATTTTACAATTATTAATTGTAGGCTATGTCTTAGAACAAGTCTTCTCTATCGATAACGCTTTGCTTACTGTAGCCATGGTTGCGGTTATTATTTTCAATGCCGCTTGGAATGCTTCTAAGCACGGTAAAGGAATAAATAAAGCCTTCGCCATTTCTTTATCAGCAATCGGAATTGGATCACTCACTAGTTTAGCAATATTAGTCTTATCTGGTTCTCTAAAATTTACCCCTTCCCAAGTGGTTCCAATCACAGGGATGATTTCTGGGACGGCCATGACGGCTCTCGGTTTAACCTATAGAAATTTGAAACAGCTTTTTGAAGATCATAGACAGGCATTTCTAGAAATGCTAGCCTTAGGAGCAAGTCCACAGCAAGCTAGCACGCATATTAAAAAACTGGCCGTTAAATCTGGTATTCAGCCAACCATCGATAGCGTGAAAACTACAGGAGTTGTCACCTTGCCGGGTATGATGTCGGGTTTAATTTTTGCCGGTGTCGATCCAACCAAGGCAATTATGTATCAAATGATGATCTCCTTTACTTTATTAGGTACCACTTCACTGGTCTCAGCAACTTCCGCTCATTTAGCTATTCGTACTTTTTTCAATGATCGCTATCAATTAACCTTCATGCCAGAAAATGATAAAAAATAAAGTAAAATAAAATCCCCAAGAGGGGTTTCTTGGGGATTATTCTATACTCGATATCTTAATTGGCCATCTAAGTAGGTTGCTTGTAAGTCAGCATTTTGATTAAGAACAATAAAATCAGCTGCTATATCTTTTCTTATTGAGCCACATTCAGCTTGAATTCCGACAGAACGCGCTGGATTTAGACTCGCCATCCGAATTGCTTGGTCGACTGTTGCTAGTTCCCATATAATCATGTTTTGAACGCCTTGTATCAGTTCTAGAATAGAGCCCGCGAGGCTTCCTCCTTCAACTAATCGCGCTGTTCCTTCGCTTACCATTACATCAAACTCACCTAAACGGGAGATGCCTTCTCCCATGCCACCGGCTCGCATACAATCTGTAATTAAAACTGTCTCTTCTAGTCCTCTAGCTTTAAGTGCAATTTCAATAGCAGCTGGGTGAACATGGTGGCCGTCGGCTATGATTTCAGCAAAAACATCTTTCAAGCTAAGTGCCGCGCCAACCATACCAGGATTGCGATGGTGCAAACCTGACATACCATTGTATAAATGAATAAAAATATCAGCACCTGCCTCTACTGCAGCTTTTGCTTGATCATAACTAGCATCTGAATGGGCAAGTGCAGTATGGACTCCTTGGGCTTTGGCATATTCAATAAATGGAATGACTCCTTGACGTTCTGGTGCAATTGCAATTTTATTGACTAAACCCCCTGACAATTTTATCCATTCACTTAATGCATCAATCGAGGGATCACTCATGTATTTGGGATTTTGTGCCCCTTTATATTTTTCTGTAAAGAAAGGTCCTTCTAAAAAGATTCCTCGGACTTTAGCTCCCTGACAGGTTTGATAATTTGTTTTGATCATCGAACATACTGCATTTAAACGCTCAATCGAATCGGTTAAAGTTGTTGGCAAAAAGGAGGTCACTCCGCAAGTCAATAATTGGTCAGAAATATGGCGCAGACCTTCAGGATCATTATCCATAATATCGTAACCTTGATAGCCGTGGATATGTGTATCCACTAAACCAGGAGCAATTATCAGATTCTCATAATCTTTTATTCGCTCAACATTTGCTGGCAAATCACTCACAATTTCGCCAAACTTACCCTCATCTGTTACTTCAAGAAAGGCTTCCTCAACTACTGAACTATCTAATATAATTTGCTTTGCTTTATAGTATTTACTCATACCATCACTCCTCTTACTACATATTATACTTGTTTTTGAAAATTATAGAATAATTTTGCTAATAACTATGCTGTGATGAGATAGATAAGTTTATATAGGAGTTTAAAATTGATTAAAGCAATAGGTTTTGACTTAGATGATACACTCTATGATCGAAGTGCCATTTATCAGTAGGTATATGAAGCCTTTCAATCAGACAACCCTTATAACATCCCCTTTGATTCTTTTAATCCTGTCTACCAGCATTATTCGAAAAATCTTTACCAATCCTTTATTGCCGATAACTGTAGTAAACTTCATTATCAATTGCAGCGGACTATTGATGCTTTTAGCACTTTCGAGCATGAAATTCACTTAGATCCAGCTCATAGTTTTCTTGATCTATACAAGGATTGCAAAAAATATCTAACGCTTCGTCCAAATTTTCATGAATGCTTGCTCCACCTTAAAGAAAGTTCTGTAGAACTCTTTATACTGACTAAAGGAGCCAATGCTGGTCAAAGGAGTAAAATTGAAGTGCTCGGCTTAAGGCAATACTTTGATGAGGATCAAAATTTCATATCGGAAAACTTGGCTTATTCGAAAGCTGATGTTGAAATTTTCAATAAAATTACTAACTCACTTGCTTGCGCAAAAGATGAAATTATTTATAGTGGAGTTGATTGGACCAATGACATCGAAGGATCTTTAAATAGTGGTTGGCAAGCTATTTACTTTAATGTCCATAACAAACCTGGTAGGAATAATCATCCCTATCTTAAAGCAATCCAATTTGAAAAGGACCTTTGTAATTTACTATCCAATCTTTAAAAAAAATCCGAGCAAATTGCTCGGACTTTTTTTACGTCTATTCATATAAAATTATTGTTCAGAAGTTGTTTCTTCATTTTCTTCTGTTGTATCTGAATCTTCATTTTCATCAGATTCTTCTGTAGTTGTTTCTTCATGTCCTTCAGATTCCTCTGTAGTTGTTTCTTCATGTCCTTCAGATTCCTCTGTAGTTGTTTCTTCGTTAGAAGGAGCATCTTGACCACCATTGTTTGACTCTTGGGGACTAGTTACTGCATTCCCTTCACTATCTACCGCTTCTTCAACTTCACTGCCTTCAACTTTTAGAACTTCTAAAGTTGTAGCATCTAAAGTAATGGTCATCATTTTTCCTTCGGTTGGTTCTTCAGTGTTTTCATAAACAAATACGGCCACTTCAGTGACATCTGTTTCTTCATTAACTGAATAAACAAATTCTAATGCTTCACCCATGCCAGCTTCTTCTTCAGCGGCTTCTTTAATTTCGTCAAAACCAGCAAGATCTTCAAAATCAATAGTAGCTAAAGGCTCATCAGACATTTCCTCTTCAGTATCAGATTCGCTTTCTTCATTGTCTGACATCATATCATCCATTGCATCTTCTGCATCTGACATCATATCATCCATTGCATCTTCTGCATCTGACATCATGTCATCCATAGTATCTTCAGCTTCAGACATCCTATCTTCAACTTCGTTTTCGTCTTCAGGGATTTCTTCTTTCGTACGAGCATCATAAGAAACAGTTACATCTTCCATTGCTTCTTCATCTGTACCTTCAATCGTAATTTCAAATGGATCTACCTCATCCATTTCGTCTTCAGTCATTTCTTCATCTGACATTTCATCTTGGGTCATTTCTTCTTCAGATTCGTCATCAGCCATTCCCATTTCTGACTCGACTTTGACAGATAGATCATCTTCTTCATCTTCTTCTAAAGGTTGGATGATAATACGATTAATTCCAACTTCTGGATAATCTTCTTGATACTTTTTAACGATTTCTTCCAAAGCTTTCTGCATTGGACTTACTTCTTCTTCATCTTCTTCAACTGTTGTTTCTTCCATAGAATCTTCAATCATTGAGTCCACAGTTGTTTCACTATCTTCTTGAGCAAAGATAGATACAGTTGGAGCTATAGCTCCTAAGGTGATAGCGCTCATTGAAATTAAAACTAATTTTTTAAAAGATTTTTTCATTATAAAATCGCTCCTTTGTTCTTCTAGTATGTCTTCATCATACATCCTATATTCTATTTATGCTAGTAATTTGCTTAGAAATAATGATGATTTTTTTAAGAATATTATTCCCATCCCTATTGTAGATGCTTTTATATCAGTGTTTGTCGGAGTTTACTTTTTAATCCACAAACGAACACTCTTCTAATTTTGTTCACAATTTATTCATAATTATTATTTATGAATGAAAAATAGCGTTGGCAAACAAGCCAACGCTATTAAGTCAAAAATTATTGTTTAGCTTTTAATTTCTCAAGCATATCCACTGTCATCTTATCTAAATCATACTCTGCTTTAAAGTTCCATTCTTCTTTAGCAGCTGAAATATCCATTTCATCTGGCCAAGATTTCGCAATGCGCTCTAAAGTTGGATTCACATCGTAAGTCATTTCGAAGTCTGGCATGACTTTACGGATTGATGCCGCAATTTCTTCAGGCTCGAATGACATACCTGAAATATTGAAAGCATTGCGATGAACCAATTTATCAGCATCAGCTTCCATTAAATCAATGATTGCTTGAATAGCATCTGGCATGTACATCATGTCCATTTTTACACCTTGAGGAATATTGCAGACATATTTACCATACTTAATCGCATCATAATAGATTTGCACTGCGTAGTCAGTTGTTCCACCTCCTGGAGGTGTTACGTAAGATATTAAACCAGGGAAACGTACGCCACGAGTATCCACACCAAAGCGAGTATAGTAATAATCACACAGTAACTCACCTGCTACCTTAGTAATTCCATACATTGTTGTTGGGCGTTGAATAGTATCTTGAGGAGTACCAACTTTTGGTGTGTCTGGACCAAACGCACCAATAGATGAAGGTGTAAAAAATTGAAGCTCTAATGAACGAGCAACTTCTAATCCATTTACTAAACCTTGCATGTTAATATCCCATGCTAATAAATGCTTTTCTTCTGCAACAGCTGATAATAAAGCAGCCATATGAATTAATGTGTCTACTTCGTGATTTTTAGCAATAGCCATAAATGCGTCCATATCCATTACATCTAAAATAGCGAAGTTAGGATGATTACAGACTTCATTTCCCTCTACTACACGGATATCTGTAGGTACGACATTTTCTTCACCATACATATCATTTAACTTAACAACTAATTCCGAACCGATTTGGCCTAATGCACCAGTAATTAAGATTTTTTTCATGATTCCCTCCTAGATTACGCCTAATTCTTTACCAACTTTTTCGTAGATGGTAATTGCTTGGTCTAACATCTCTTTAGTATGTGCAGCTGTTGGCATATTTCTCACACGACCAGTTCCGAGTGGTACTGTAGGAAAGACAATTGATTTAGCATAGACTCCTTCTTCTCTTAACCGTTTAGAGAAGGCTTGAGCTAATTTTTCTTCACCTAAAATAACTGGTGTAATTGGTGTTTCCGAGTTGCCAATATCAAAGCCTAATGCTTTTAATTCAGCTTTAAGATAGTTACCATTCTCCCATAGGCGATCGTGTAATTCTGATGATTCCATTAAGATATTAATCGATTCAGTAGCAGCTGCAGCATCCCCCGGTGTTAATGAAGTTGAGAATAGGAATGGACGTCCAGCTACTTTTAACCAGTCGATTAATTCTTGTGAACCCGCAACATATCCACCTACTACACCAAGAGCTTTTGAAAGGGTTCCAATTTGTAAGTCAATCTTATCCGATAGACCGAAATGCTTAACTGTACCCGCACCTTTACCCATTACTCCTGAGCCGTGCGCATCATCAACATAAGTAATTAAGTTGAATTCTTCTGCAATTTCAACAATTTCTGGAATATTAGCTACGTCGCCATCCATTGAGAAAACACCGTCTGTAATGTACATTACTTTTTTGTATAAGCCTGATTCTGTTGCCTCTTTAGCTTTTGCACGTAAATCATCCATGTCTTGATGTTTCACTGGAATGATTTTAGCACGTGATAAACGGCAGCCGTCAATGATTGAAGCGTGGTTTAATGCATCTGAAAGAATAGCGTCTTCTTTGTTCATGATGGCAGAAATAGCAGCCATATTACAATTGAAGCCTGATTGAAAAGCTATTGCAGCTTCTGTTTTCTTAAATTCTGCAATTTTCTTTTCTAGAATATTGTGGACATCCATCGTACCATTAATCGTACGAACCGCACCTGCTCCCACTCCATACTTATCAATAGTTTTTTTAGCTACCTCTTTTAAACGTTCGGAAGTTGCTAAACCAAGATAGTTGTTTGATGATAAATTAATGAGCTCTTGTCCGTTAATTTCAATGATTGGGCCGTTTGCAGAAGATAAGGCTTCGATTTCATTATAGAGATTCTTTTCTTTCTTTTCTGCAATTGCTGCTGATAAAAATTCATGTAAGCTTTGTACCACTTATAGTTCCCCCTTAATACTTTTACTATATTATAAAACGCTTCCAGGTTTAAAGCAAATACAATCGCAATTATGATTAAATCCTTATTGATTTCTCATTATTTTCTTATTCTAAAGCTAAATTAAACTAGTTCCGCTTGTTACTAAAATGTCGCGTCGACTGAACAGCCCTTCTCCAACCTTCATATAAATCTTCACTGCGATTTATTGACATTTTCGGTTTAAAAGTTATAGCGGGTTTAACTAAGCTTTGGATTTCTTCAATAGACTGCCAATAGTCTACTGCTAAGCCTGCTAGAAAAGCAGCCCCCAATGCCGTGGACTCAAGATTGGATAAGCGTGTTACTGCCGTATTTAAAATATCTGCTTGAAACTGCATCAAGTAATTATTTTTACAAGCGCCTCCATCGACTTTTAATTCTGGAATGACGACCCCCATTTCATCCTTTATTACATCAATGATGTCGCGCACTTGATAAGCTAAAGATTGCAAGGTCGCTTTAACGAAGTCAGCTTTATCAGTGCCACGAGTTAAGCCAAACACAGCTCCTCTAGCCTGAGAATCCCAATAAGGAGCTCCTAATCCCGTGAAAGCTGGCACCACATATACTTCATCTTCGTTTTTTGAATGTTGGGCGAGTTCCTCAGATTCAGAAGATTCTTCAATCATCCTTAATCCATCTCGTAACCATTGAATAGCTGAACCCGCTACGAATATAGAGCCCTCAATACAGTATACTGGAGATTGGTTAGGAAATTTATAAGCGATAGAAGTAGATAGCGCATGCTTAGACAGCTTTAGCTCATTCCCAATGTTCATCAATATAAAGGCACCTGTTCCATAAGTTGATTTAACTTGCCCTTTATCAAAGGCGAGTTGACCAATCAATGCTGCTTGTTGATCTCCAGCCATACCAGCTAATGGTATTTCGTGACCGTAAAAATGATAGGTGGCTGTTTTTCCGTATATTTCAGAATTTGATACCACTTGGGGTAATAGTTGAGCAGGTATATTGAATATGTCTAAAAGCTCTCGATCCCATTCCAGAGTTTCAATATTAAATAAAAGGGTACGCGAAGCATTAGAATAGTCCGTAATATGGTGTCTGCCACCTGACAATTTCCACATCAACCAAGAATCTATTGTGCCAAAGGCTAAGTCGCCAGCTTCTGCTCTTATTTGAGAAGTTGGAAGATGGTCTAAAATCCAACGAATTTTACTCGCTGAAAAATAAGGGTCAAGCGGTAAGCCTGTCTTTTTCTTAATAATATCTTCATAGCCACTCTTTTTAAGCGCTTGGCATATTTCGCTTGATTGCCGCGATTGCCAGACAATCGCGTGATAGATAGGCTCTCCGCTTTCACGGTCCCAAATGACTGTCGTCTCTCTTTGATTAGTGACTCCAATTGCTACTATCTGCTTAGGTTGAATATTACCATTAATCAAAGCTTGAGAAATGACGGACTGAACGGATTGCCAAATCTCATTAGCATCTTGTTCTACCCAACCAGATTGAGGAAAAAATTGTTGAAATTCTTTTTGAGCACTGGCTATAAATTCACCTTGATGGTTCACTATGACTGCTCTAGTAGATGTCGTTCCTTGATCGATTGCCATTATATATCGGTCGTTTAACAAAATAAAGCCCCTCTCTTTAATCGCTTAATTGAGTGATTGTATTATAGTTCTTGTCAATATACTTCTCAAGTTTCGTTTAATTAAGACTTGTATTCTATTAATTTAAAGGTATAATTAAGACAAGAATCTTAAATAAGGACAATTGTTGTCAGTGGGAGGTATTATCATCAGACTCAACTCAAATGAAAAGCGTGTTTTGGATTTAATTAAGCAAGACCCTTTTCTTACTCAAACTAAACTTGCTGAAATTTTGAGTATTAATCGATCTACTCTAGCTAATATTGTGTCATCACTTACGCAAAAGCGCTACCTGCAAGGTAGAGCCTATATTGTCAATGAACCAGCTGATATTTTTTGTATCGGAGCTATGAATATTGACCGTATCTTTCAGTTAAAAACACCTTTACTCAAATCCACCTCTAATCCTGTTAACTCAACAGTGACTGTTGGAGGAGTTGCACGAAATGTAGCAGAAAACCTCGGAAGGATGGAACTCTCAGTGAGTTTACTATCTTTAGCAGGTATCGATGCTGATTTTGAAGAAATTAAGGCTATTACTCAGCCCTTTGTGAATTTAGACCATGTGAAATCCTTAGAAAATCACAATACGTCCTCCTACACAGCCATTCTCGATGAAACAGGTCAAATGGAAGTAGCCTTTGCTGATATGGAAATCTGTGATCAAATGAATGCTGAATGGATTACTAGTTTCCATTTACAAATTGAAAATTGTCAATTCATTGCTATGGATCTTAATCTCACTCAATCTGCCGTTGAACAAGTGATGAATATAGCGAAAAAACAGCAAATACCTCTGGTGGTTATTCCAGTTTCCGGACCGAAAATGAACCATCTGCCAGAGAATTTAAAAGGAATTACATGGCTAATTGTCAATCAGGATGAATCTGAAGAATACTTTAATCACAAAGTTAAGACGGAAGATGATTTTATATATCTCGCTGAGCTATGGATTGATCGAGGAGTGGAAAATGTCATTATCACTCGTGGTACTAAACCATTGCTATACTCGAATCAAAAGAAAGAGTTTCTATATTTTCAACCTCCTAATAACCCTCGATTAGTTGATGTGACAGGGGCTGGCGATTCTTTTGTAGCGGGATTAATATACGGGCTCAAAAAAGAATATGCTCCAAGTGAAGCCATTCATTATGGTATTACTAACTCTTATTACACTGTACAATCCCCTTCCACAGTTAGAAAAAATCTTAATGCGAAACTGTTTGAAGAAGAACGTCAATTGATTGGAAATTGTCAAATATTTTAAAGAAAGAGGAATATAACTATGAATCAACCATATAATAAAGAAACAGCTAACGCTATGAATCATCCCCTATTATCCATCTCTAAAGAGGTTCAAGCAGCAATCATTCAACAAAAACCGATTGTAGCCTTAGAATCAACTATCGTTTCACACGGAATGCCTTATCCACAAAATGTTAAAATGGCACAAGAAACGGAACAAATTATTCGTGACCACGGAGCTGTTCCAGCAACCATAGCCATCATGAACGGGCAGTTTAAAATTGGCTTAGAAGAAGAAGACTTGGAAATCTTAGCTACAGCAAAAGATGTGGTCAAAGTATCCAGACGAGACTTAGCCGAAGTAATTGCCAATAAGCAATTAGGAGCCACTACCGTGGCTACAACCATGATTGGCGCTCATCTAGCCGGGATTAAAGTGTTTGTAACCGGTGGAATTGGTGGGGTTCATCGTGGATATACTGAACACATGGATGTATCTGCTGACCTTGAAGAGTTAGCCCAAACTCCTGTTACCGTGGTATGTGCGGGAGCTAAAGCTATTTTAGACTTACCAAGAACCTTGGAATACTTAGAAACTAAAGGGGTTCCGGTTACTGGTTATCAAACCGATTACCTGCCAGCCTTTTATTCTTCAACCTCACCTTACCGCTTGACTAGTAGGGCAGATTCTGCAGAAGAAATTGCCCAGCGAATGGTAGCCGCTGATCAACTAGATTTACAAGCTGGTTTATTGATTGCAAACCCAATCCCTAAAGAATACGAAATCCCTAACGATGAAATCAATGCTATCATTGATCAAGCTTTAATTGAAGAAAAAGAAGCTGGCGTTCATGGTAAGGAATCCACCCCCTTCTTATTAGCAAAAATTGTTGAATTGACTGAAGGACGCTCATTAGAAACTAATATCCAATTGGTTTATAATAATGCAAAATTAGGTGCAGAAATTGCGGTTCAATACCAATTGAAAAACTAATGTGTCTTCCAAAAGTATTTTTAGCCTCTAGTTTGGGTTATTCCTGAATTGGAGGCTTTTATATGTGATCATGAGTGATTAACTTAGAAAGCAAACGCTTGCTTTATCGACCTTATAAAGGTATATTATAGTTAAAACAAATGGAGGTATTCTATGAAAAAATTATTAACACTATCGGCAGCTGCCTTAACACTAGGTGCAGCTACATTACCTTTAGCAACTGTTGTTGCTCAAGAACAAATTTCACCAGTAATCATTACTGACGTTGGTGGAGTGGACGATAAATCATTCAACCAATCTGCTTGGGAAGGTTTACAAGCTTACGGTGAAGAAAATGAATTAGAAGAAGGCCCTGGTGGCTACTTCTATCTTGAATCTAAGTCAGATTCAGATTATGTAACAAACATCAATGCAGCTATCCAAGGTGGATCAAACCTTATTTTTGGTATTGGTTATAAGTTACAACCGGCTATTGATGAAGCAGCTGAACAAAACCCAGATGGACATTTTGTTATCGTAGACTCTGTTGTTGAAAAAGACAACGTAGCTTCTATTACCTTTAAAGACAACGAAGCAGCTTTCTTAGCAGGTGTTGCTGCAGCTATGACTACTAAGACAGACCACATCGGTTTTATCGGTGGAGTTGAGTCTGAAGTAATTGACCGTTTCGAAGCTGGTTTTGTAGCTGGTGCTAAAACAGTTAACCCTGATATCGAAATATCAATCGAGTATGCTGGTCACTTTGCAGATGCTCCTAAAGGAAAGCAACTAGCAGCTTCAATCTACTCTAGTGGCGCAGACATCATTTATCATGCTGCTGGTGGAACTGGCCAAGGTGTATTCTCAGAAGCTAAAGACCGTGTATCAAACGATCCTTCTCAAGAATTATACGTAATTGGTGTAGACTTAGACCAAGACGCTGAAGGCTTAATTGAAATTGACGGTGAAGAGCGTCACTTAACATTAACATCTACATTGAAACAAGTTGGTGAATCAGTGAAAGCATTTGCTGAAAAAACACAAGCTGAAGGTTTTGAAGGTGGCGTTCAAACTTTAGGTTTAGCTGATGGTGGTGTAGACCTTACAACTGAATTCTTAACTGACGAAGTTAAGAAAGCTGTTGAAGACTACAAACAACAAATCATCAATGGCGAAATCGTTGTCCCTGAAAAACCAGGTGAAGAGATGACCTCTAATGAAGATGCTGATGCAGAAAAAGCTGAAGACGAAACAGAAGAAGAAACTGCTGAAGAAACTGAAGCAGAATAATAATTTAAAATTAATTACAAAAAAGAGCAAGCTTGATTTATCTCAAGCTTGCTCTTTTTTCTATTTAGAACTACTTAACGTATATAATAGAAAGTCTTTTGATTGGATTAATTATATTCGACTATTACTTCTAGGAACAATTAGGATAATGTTTTTTCAACTATTGACTTATATTTCAAAATTGCGTAAGATATATGTGTATTTCTATATTGGGGGCGTAGCTCAGTTGGGAGAGCGCTACAATGGCATTGTAGAGGTCGTCGGTTCGAGACCGATCGTCTCCATATAAATAAATATATACTATTAAAAATTTTTATAAACCTTAACATTATAGGTTTTTAATAAAAATAATCACTAAATATTGCATAATATTTCGTGCAACATTCTAGCTCCCTAGGCAAATAGAGAGGACTAGCTTATTTGCTAGCCCTCTTTTCTTGTGAAATTTAGGCTCTATAATAAACAGGGTGGATGGAAGAAAAAAACACTTCCTTCCATCCTATTTTTTGCTACACAAAAACACAAAAGTCCGATCTATTAAAAGTGGTAACTAAAATAGAAAGGACTCTGTGCCAGGACTCATGATATACGAACATTACTCACTATAAAAGACCCTA